>DATDNV010000420.1:0-6158 GCA_036518075.1 Thermoanaerobaculia bacterium | reverse complement strand
CTTGCCGCCGGCACGGACTCTCATTTTTCTTCCGTCCTTCGGGTCGCGGCCGAGCGGGTCGTCGAGCGTTCCCTCGGCCGGCCTCGGACATCCCCAAACCAGCGCGCGGTAGGTCTTTCGGACGCGGCGGTTCTGGAACGCGGCGGTCAACGCGCGGTGTGCCTCCGCATCGCGGGCAAGAAGAACGACTCCGGTTGTACCGACATCGAGACGATGGACCAGGAGCAGCTCGCCCCGGGTGTCACCCTCCCCGCAAGCATCGAGAAGCCGGGCGAGGACCCGGGATTCCGACTTCTCGGCCTTCGAGGAGGTCGCCATCGAGACGCCGGCCGGTTTCGCCAGCGCGACGACGCGGTCATCCTCGTACAGGGTCATGGACGACGTCCCTCGTTGACCAGCATAAGGCGGGCGATTTCCGCACGGTGTCCGTTAGACTTTGCATTCCCCGGAGGGCAACGATGATCGACTACAAGACGGTGCTCGAGGAGGTCCTGGAAGCGTGGGAGTTCTCGCGCCAGGGCGTCATCGCCGAAGTGCGCAACGTGTCGGAGAAGGACATCGACTTCCGCGCGAGCGAAGAAAGCCGCACGTTCGGAGAGCTCGCCCGGCACATCATCGAGTCGGGCAATCTCATGGCGGGGGAGCTCTCGCGGCCCGACGGAGACTTCCGCCGGAAATCCTATGAAGGACTCTTGGTCGAGTACGGGCGAGGCGTCGCGAGCCTGCGCTCGAAACGCCAGCTCCTCGCGTCCCTTCGCCAGACTCATACCGAGGGAGAGAAGCGAATCCGCCGAGCGGGGGAGCTTCACATGCTTCAGAACATCCGTCGCTTCGACGGGAAGATGGGGACGCGGCTCGCCTGGATGAACCACGCGATCTCGCACGAGGAATACCACCGCGGTCAGCTCGCGATCTACGCGAGGCTGGTTGGACGGGTTCCGGCCTTGACGAAGCTCATTCGGAGCTCCGGATGACGGCCCGTCGGCACGCGTGCATTCTCGGTCCCCTGGCGATTCTGTTGTGCGCGCCGCTCCCGGCCGACTCGGGGGATCTGGGCCGAATCGACTTTGCGACTTCCGGCTCGCCGGCCGCACAAGCCCATTTCCTGCGGGGAGCGCTTCTTCTTCACAGCTTCGAGTTCGACGACGCCGCCGACGAGTTCCGGGAGGCCGAGAAGATCGAGCCCGGGTTCGCCATGGCCTACTGGGGCGAAGCCATGACCTTCAACCATCCGCTCTGGATGGAGCAGAACCGCGAGGCGGCACTCGAAGCACTCCAAAAACTCGCGCCCACGCGCGAGGAGCGTCTCGCGAAGGCGCCGACCGAGCGTGAGAAGGGCTATCTCTCCGCGGTCGAGATCCTTTATGGAGAGGGGGACAAGCCCTCCCGCGACCGGGCCTATGCGGAGGCGATGCAGCGTCTCCATGAGAAATTTCCCGACGACCTCGATGCCGCGAGCTTCTACGCGCTCGCGCTTCTCGGAACCTGCGAAGGCAAGCGCGATGTCGCGACATACATGAAGGCGGCGGCGATTGCCGAGGAGGTCTTCGCGAAGAATCCCATGCACCCGGGAGCCGTCCACTACCTGATTCATTGCTACGACGATCCGGTCCACGCGCCTCTCGGCATGCGGGCCGCGCGCGTGTACGCGAAGATCGCGCCGTCCGCCGGACACGCGCTTCACATGCCCTCTCACATTTTTTTCGCGGCGGGAATGTGGGAAGAGGCGGCGGCCTCCAATATGGCCGCGTGGAACGCGTCTCTCGAGCGGGCGAAGAAGAAGAAGCTCGGTCCCGACGAGCACAACGATCACGCGCTCTTCTGGCTGGAATATGCGCAGCTCCAGATGGGACAGTACGCCGAAGCGCGAAAGACTCTGGCGGCGATGGAAGCGGACGCGCGCGAGAGCGGAAGCAAGCGGACGCGCGGGCATCTCGTCTGGATGCGTGCTGCGTATCTCATCGAGACGCGGCAGTGGAACGGAGACGTCGCGCGGATCTCGGTTAAGTCCGACGATCTCTCTCAGCGCGGCATCGCGCTCTTCGTCGACGGGATGCGCGCCGTCGAGACCGGCGACCGCGCCCGCGCGGATAAGGCTCTCGCCGAACTCCAGGCGAGCTCCGGAGGCGGCGAGGCTCATGCCCACGGTGGGGCCTCTTACGCCATGTCGCGCGCGAACAATGCGGATCCGGTCTTCGCTAAGGAGCTCGAGGCGAGGATCCTCTTTGCCCGCGGCGAAAAGGATCGCGCGCTGGCGCTCGCAAAGGAAGCCTCGTCCGCGGAAGACGCGATGAGCTTTGACTTCGGTCCTCCTCCGATCGCGAAGCCGACGCATGAGCTGCTGGGCGAGATGCTTCTCGCTTCGGGAAGACCGGCCGACGCGAAGAAGGAGTTCGAGGCGTCACTCGCCCTGGCACCGGGCCGGGCCCTCTCGCTTCTCGGCCTCGCGCGTGCCGCGACAAAGGCCGGCGATGCCGAGGCCGCTCAGCAGGCGTACACCGCGCTCGGAAAGAACTGGCGCCTCGCGGACACGAACTTGCCGGAAAAAACCGAAGCGGCGGCTCAAGCATCGGCCGCCGGCTTGCGGTAGCGGCTCGGCGACCCTTTTACCGACTCGGGATTCGCGACTCGCGGCCGCATAACGTGCGGTCTGCCTGCCCGGGATAGACTCTCCGAAAAATAATGTCGCTCGCGGCCGGTTCGCGTCTCGGACTTGCAGCGCAGGCGGTCGCTGCGCGACCGGCGCTGCGAAATTTTCTGAACGGGGGCTCCGAAACCTGGTCGCGCTCGGATCGATCATGACTCTTACTGCCGGAAGCAAGCTTGGTCCTTACGAGGTGCTTTCTCCCATTGGAGCGGGAGGGATGGGGGAGGTGTATCGGGCTCGGGACTCGAAGCTGAGGCGGGAGGTGGCGGTCAAGGTCCTGCCGAAGTCGCTGGCCGCGGATGCGGATGCGCTGGCGCGGTTCGAGCGGGAGGCTCTAGCGGTCGCGGCGCTGTCGCATCCGAACATCCTCGCGATTTTCGACTTCGGAAGGCACGAGGGGACCGCCTACGCCGTCATGGAGCTTCTGGAAGGCGAGACGCTGCGGGGCAAACTCGATGCCGGCCCGATTCCGCAGAAGCAGGCCGTGGACTACGCGCTGCAAATCGCAAAGGGTCTCTCGGCTGCCCACGAGAAGGGCATCGTTCACCGGGACTTAAAGCCCGAGAACGTGTTCGTCTCGAAAGATGGGCACGTGAAGATCCTGGACTTCGGGCTGGCGAAGAAGACGGAGACAGCCGGTCCGGGGGAGCAAACGAGCGCGGCGACAGGCTCGCGCCACACAGAGCCCGGCGTGGTTATGGGGACGGCGGGTTACATGTCGCCGGAGCAGGTGAAAGGGCTCCCCGTTGATCACCGCTCGGACATCTTCTCGTTCGGGGCGATCCTGTTCGAGATGCTCTCCGGGAAGAAAGCGTTCAGACGGGACACGAACGCCGAGACGATGGCGGCGATCCTGATGCAGGAGCCGCCGGAACTGACGCAGTCGGGGCGGAACATTTCGCTGGCTCTCGACCACATCGTCAAGCACTGCCTGGAGAAGGACCGGAATCGTCGGTTCCAGACGGCCAGCGACGTCGCTTTCAACCTGTCGGAGCAGTCGTCGTCGAGTGCAGTGAGCGGCGCGAGCGGCGTGCATGTTGCCGCGCCACCCGTTCGCAAGAGCAAGGTTCTCATCGCTGTTGCGGCTGTGGTCGTTCTGGCCGCCGTCGGCGTTTTTCTCATGCGTCGGCCACACCGGGGCGGAGGTGCGGCTGGCGGCGTCAAGCGCGTTGTCGTCCTGCCCTTCGAGAACCTGGGTGCTCCCGACGACGACTACTTCGCCGACGGGATCTCGGATGCAATACGTGGAAAGCTGACGTCATTGCCGGGGCTTCAGGTGATCGCGCGGGGCAGCTCGACGCCGTACAAGAAGACGACCAAGACTCCGAAGCAGATCGCCGAGGAGCTGAACGCCTCGTATCTACTTACTGCTACGGTGCGCTGGCAGAAGAGCGGGGCGAGCAATCGCGTGCAGGTCACTCCCGAGTTGGTCGACGTGACTCGCCCGGATGCGCCCACATCCAGGTGGCAGCAGCCGTTTGACGCGGCGATCACGGACGTGTTTGCGGTGCAGTCCGAGATTGCGACGAAGGTGGCGCAGGCTTTGGGTGCGGCGCTTGGGGCGGGCGAGGAGAAGCGGCTTTCCGAGAAGCCCACGCAGAACCTCGCCGCCTACGACGCCTTCCTGAAGGGCGAAGAGATTCGGAATAGCGCAGGCAACGATCCCGCCTTCCTGCGAAAGCAGATCGCCTTCTACGAGCAGGCCGTGGCACTGGACCCCGGCTTCGTGCAGGCGTGGGCGGGGCTCTCGGGCGCGAATTCGCTCCTGTATTCCAATAGCACCCCTGTGCCCGCGGTCGGAGAGCGTGCCCGGCAGTCGGGTGAGAAGGCCGTCGCGCTCGCACCAAACCGCCCGGAGGGGTACCTGGCCCTCGGTGCCTACGAACGGGCGGTCTCCAAGGACTACACCCGGGCCCTGGCGCAGTATGAGAAGGGGCTGCGCCTTGCCCCCGGCGATGCGTCCGCTCTCAGGGGAACGGCGCTTGCGGAGCAGGGCCTCGGGCGCTGGGATGCTGCGGTGGAGCACTTCAGGCAGGCGGAGCGCCTCGATCCGCTGTCCGCTAACAATCTGCCGCCCCTTGGCGAAACACTCCTGCGTCTACGGCGCTATCCCGAGGCGCTGGAGGCTTTCGACCGTGGTCTCGCCCTCGCGCCTGCCAACCTCGATCTGATCGAGGACAAGGCCATGACCTACCTCGGAGAGGGAGACCTGGCCGGTGCCCAGGCCGTGCTCAAAGCCGCGCCGAAGGAGGTCGAGCCCACCGCGCTCGTGGCCTACCTGGCGGTCTACTACGATCTCGTCTGGGTGCTCGACGAGGAGCAGCGCGAGCTTCTCTTGCGGCTGACCCCGAGCGCATTCGACGACGACCGGGGCATATGGGCCATCTGCCTCGTTCAGGCTTATGCCTTGAAGGGCGATGCCGCAAACGTGCGTACCTACGCCGAGGAGGCGAGGAAGGCTTTTGAGGAGCAGCTTCGCGCATCGCCCAATGATGCGGCGCGTCACGTTGCTCTCGGCCTCGCGCTGGCCTACCTTGGTCGGAAAGAGGAGGCGGTCCGGGAGGGCGAGCGTGGCGTCGCGCTTGGTCCCGTGTCTAAGGATGCCCGGGATGGCCCCTACTTCCAGCACCAGCTCGTGCGGATCTACATCCTCATCGGCGAGCCCGAGAAGGCGCTCGACCAGCTCGAGCCGCTGCTGAAGATCCCGTACTTCCTCTCGCCCGGTTGGCTCAAGATCGACCCCAATTTCGACCCGCTGCGCAAGAACCCGAGGTTCCAGAAGCTCGTCGCTGGAGCGAAGTAAGAGTCCCATGACACTTTCCGCCGGGACCCGCCTCGGTCCTTACGAGATCCTCGCTCCTCTCGGCGCGGGAGGAATGGGAGAAGTCTGGAGGGCGCGGGACGATCGGCTGAAGCGGGACGTCGCGATCAAGGTGTTGCCAGCGTCCTACTCGCAGGATGCGGACCGGCTGAGGCGGTTCGAGCAGGAGGCGCAGGCGGCGGGCGCGTTGAATCACCCCAACATCACGGCGGTCTACGACCTCGGCTCTCACGACGGGGCTCCGTACATCGTCACTGAGCTCCTCGAGGGCGAGACACTCCGAGCGAGGCTATCGGGCGGCGCGATTCCGGTGCGAAAGGCAATCGACTACGCGGTTCAACTCGCCAAGGGTCTGGCGGCGGCGCACGAGAAAGGAATCGTGCACCGCGACCTGAAGCCCGAGAACATTTTTCTGACAAACGACGGGCGCGTGAAAATCCTCGACTTCGGGCTCGCGAAGTTGACGCAGCCAGAAGGGCAGAGCGGGCCGCAGACGAACCTTCCGACCGCCAGTGCGACGGAGCCAGGCGTCGTGATGGGGACGCTCGGGTACATGTCGCCCGAGCAGGTGAAGGGCCATCCCGCGGATCAACGGTCGGACCTCTTTGCCTTCGGCGCGATCCTCTACGAGATGTTGTCGGGAGTCCGTGTGTTCCGCCGGGACTCTGCGGCGGAAACGATGTCGGCGAT
>DATDNV010000419.1:0-2871 GCA_036518075.1 Thermoanaerobaculia bacterium | reverse complement strand
TCGCGACTTCCTCGGCAAGATCAAATTCCGCAACCGCCGCAAGGGAGAGGTTTCAGAGGTCGGTGTCGCGACCGGGCTCGCCTGGACCGAAGCCGGAGGCGAGATCCTCGCCGTCGAGACGAGCCTCCTGAAGGGGAAGGGAAACCTGACGCTGACCGGCTCTCTCGGCGACGTGATGCAGGAATCGGCGCGCGCGGGGGTGTCGTACGTGCGCAGCCGGGCAGAGATGTACGACGCCGATCCGAATTTCCACGAGAAGTTCGACATCCACATCCACGTGCCCGAAGGCGCCATTCCGAAAGACGGTCCTTCGGCCGGAATCACGATGGCCGTGTCGTTGTTTTCCGCGGTGACGAAGATCCCGGTGCTCAAGGACGTGGCGATGACCGGAGAGGTCACCCTGCGCGGCAAGGTTCTTCCCGTTGGCGGCATCAAGGACAAGGTCCTCGCGGCCTACCGCGCCGGGATCCGGACGGTCATTCTCTCCGTCGAGAACGACAAGGATCTAGACGAACTGCCCGAGGAAATCCGTAAGGAAATGGAGTTTCACCTCGTTTCCAACATGGACGAAGTGATCAAAGTCGCGATGGAGGGCGTTGCGCCCACGGCCGCAACGCTCGAGCCGGATGCCCGACCCGCCGAGGGGGGCACGATCGCGCATTGACATGAGCCGGGCGTTCCCGGCCCCAATTGACATGAAACGATTTGACGGCTCGGCGCGGCATATCGCCGCGGGATCCGTCGTTTGAAAGGAAAGCCGATCCGCGGGAGGTTGCTCGCGGCGGCGCATCACCCGGCGGATCTGCCGAAGCTCCGCCCCGTGGTGGCTCTGGTGGGACGCTCGAACGTCGGCAAGTCCAGTCTTTTGAATCGTCTCCTGGGGGTGGCCGCGGCGAGGACCAGCAAAAAGCCCGGCCGGACTCGCGGCATTTACTTCTATGAAACAGGCGAAGGACATTACCTGGCGGACCTTCCTGGCATCGGATTCGCTCAGGTACCGTCGGAGGAGCGGCAGGGCTGGATGGCCCTCACGGACGCGTTCTTCACGCGCGGAGGCGTCGGCCTGGTCCTCCGGCTCGTCGATCCGCGGGCGCCGGACGCCGAGGCGGACTCGACGGCGCGCGACTATCTCGCCGATCTGGGAATCGCGTCGATCACAGTGGCAACGAAATGGGACCGACTGAAGGCGTCGCAGAGGCGGGCCGCACGCTTGCTTCTCGAAGCACGACACGGAGAGGTGGTTCCGGTGTCGGCGAAGTCGGGTGAAGGAATCGAAATCTTGCGGCGGCTGATCCGCCGGCGCATCGCAAAGGATGGAAGTGATGGCTAGAAGAAAAGGATCGAACGGCTCCGATGTCGAGACTCTCGAGCCTCCGCCGGAAGGGCTTCCCGACACGACGGGGGAGGAGCAGGCGGTCGAAACCGGCGACACGCTCGACATTCGAGCGCTGCACGAGATCAAGATTCCGCAGCTTCTGAAGATCGCGAGGGATCTCGACGTCGAGAACGCGACCGGGATGCGCAAGCAGGACCTGATCTTCAAGATCCTGCAGGCGCAGACCGAGAAGAAAGGGTTGATCTTCTCGGAGGGCGTCCTCGAGTGCCTGCCGGACGGCTTCGGTTTTCTGCGCGCGCCCGAGTACAACTACCTGCCGGGCCCCGATGACATTTACGTCTCTCCGTCGCAGATCCGGAAGTTCGACCTGCGCACGGGCGACACGGTGTCGGGCCAGATCCGGCCTCCCAAGGAAGGGGAGCGTTACTTCGCGCTCATCAAGGTCGAGGCGGTCAATTTCGAGCACCCGGACGTCGCGCGCGAAAAGATCTTTTTCGACAACCTGACGCCGCTCTATCCGCAGGACCGGATCCGGCTGGAAGTCCCGACGAACATGACTTCACGCGTCCTCGACCTGGTCGCCCCGGTCGGGAAGGGACAGCGCGGGTTGATCGTCGCCGCGCCGCGAACCGGTAAGACGATGATCCTCCAGTCGATCGCGAACTCGATCTCGACCAACCACCCCGAGATCACGCTGATCGTTCTCCTGATCGACGAGCGGCCGGAAGAGGTCACCGACATGCAGCGTTCGGTCAAGGGAGAGGTGATCTCCTCGACTTTCGACGAGCCGGCCGCTCGACACGTGCAGGTGGCCGAGATGGTCATCGAGAAGGCCAAGCGCCTCGTCGAGCACAAGCGGGATGTCGTCATCCTGCTCGACTCGATCACGCGTCTGGCGCGCGCTTACAACGCGATCGTGCCGCCGTCGGGCAAGGTCCTCTCGGGCGGCGTGGATTCGAATGCCTTGCAGCGGCCGAAGCGGTTCTTCGGCGCCGCGCGCAACGTCGAGGAGGGCGGCTCCTTGACGATCATGGCGACCGCCTTGATCGACACCGGATCCCGGATGGACGACGTGATCTTCGAGGAGTTCAAGGGCACGGGCAACATGGAGGTTCACCTCGACCGCAAGCTCATGGACAAGCGGGTCTTCCCGGCGATCGACATCAACAAGTCGGGCACGCGCAAGGAAGAGCTGCTGATGGACAAGGCGGAATTGAACCGGGTCTGGGTGCTCCGGAAGGTCCTGAACCCGCTCTCCGTCGTCGAGGCGATGGAGCTTCTGACCGAGAAGCTCGAGAAGACGAAGACCAATGGAGAGTTTCTGAATCTGATGCAGCAGGGGTGATCTGGCCTGTCATTCCGAGGGCCGCAGGCTCGAGGAATCTGCCCTCGGACGTCCTACGAGCGAGATCCCTCGCGCAGCCTGCCCCGAACCTGACGGGCGACTCGAAGCAACGGGAGCAGATCCCTCGCTTCGCTCGGGATGACAAAGAGGGTTGAGGGGCTCGGGATTGACAGGGAGGGGCGAAGGCTCG
>DATDNV010000418.1:0-3301 GCA_036518075.1 Thermoanaerobaculia bacterium | reverse complement strand
CGCCAACGAGGCCATGCACGGCTGGGGGATCTCGCAGCGGATCGAGCAGCTCTCGGAGGACGTTCTCCAGGTCAACCAGGGGTCCCTCTACCCCGCCCTCTACCGGCTCGAGTCCAAAGGATGGATCCGCTCGCGCTGGGGCAACTCGGAGAACAACCGCCGCGCCAAGTTTTACGAGCTCACGCGGGCGGGCCGCCGCCAGCTCGCCGAGGAGACGGAGGGGTGGGAGCGCTTCGCGGCCGCGGTCGGACGAATCCTCGAGGCGACGTAAGAAGGAGCCAGTCATGAAAGCTCGAATTCTCGTGGCCTGGCGCTCTCTCTTCCGCAAGGGGCGGCTCGAGCGGGAGATGGACGAAGAGATGCGTTTTCACGTCGAGATGGAGACGCAGAAGCAGGTCCAGCGCGGCCTCGCGCCCGAAGAGGCGCGGACCCGGGCGCTCCGTCGCTTCGGTGGGATCGAGAAGAACAAGGAAGAGTGTCGGGAAGCGGGCGGGACCCGTTGGATCGAAACGCTCTTTCAGGACGTTCGATGGGCGCTGCGCGCGCTGCGCAAGAACCCCGCCTACGCTCTGTCGGCGGCCGTCACGCTCGCGCTCGGCATCGGCGCGAACGTCGCGGTATTCAGCGTCGTCCACGCCGTCTTTCTGCAGTCCCTTCCTTACGGGGGCGGCGAGCGGCTCGTGAGACTGAGGATGGACGCGCCTTCCATCGGAGTCGAAGACGCGTCCTTTTCGGCGCTCGAGGTCGGCGATTACGCGGCGCAGAGCCAGACACTTTCGGGAGTCGTGGAATACCACTCGATGTCTTTCATTCTCCTCGACAAGGAGCCCGAACGCGTCCGGACCGGTGTCGTGTCGGCCAGCTTCTTCGATGTGATGGGCGTGCGGCCGATGCTCGGCCGGACCTTCGCCAAGGGCGAGGATGCGCCGGGAGCGGAGCCGGTGCTCGTTCTCTCCTACAACTACTGGCTCGAACATCAGGGAGGAGATCCCCGCGTCGTCGGGCGCTCCTTCAAGATGAACGACAAGATGCACACGGTCATCGGGGTGCTTCCTCCGGTTCCGCAATATCCGGACGAGAACGACCTCTACATGCCGATCTCCGCCTGCCCCTTCCGCGGCAGCCCCGATATGGCCACCCACCGCGATCATCGGATGCTGACGGTCTTCGCCCGAATGAAGCCGGAGGCGACGCTGGCGTCTGTCACGCGCGACCTGAACACGATCTTCGGCCGCCTCACCCGAACCTACCCCGACGCCTATCCCGCTCCGGGCGTCGGCGCGACCGTCCGAGCGGTCTCACTCAAAGAGGAGTTGACCCGGCGCGCTCGCCCGACTTTCCTCGTGCTGCTGGCAATCGTGCTGCTGGTCCTCCTGCTCACTTGTGCGAACGTCGCGAACCTCACCCTCGCGCGCAACCTGCGCCGGAGCCGGGAGCTCGCGATGCGCTCCGCGCTGGGAGCGAGCCGGAGAAGACTCCTCCGCCAGATGCTGACCGAGAGCACCGTCCTTGGCCTTCTCGGCGGAGCCCTCGGCCTCCTGCTCGCCGCGGGCGGCCTGAACCTTCTGGTCCATTTCGCGGCGCGGTTCACTCCGCGCGCCGGAGAGATTCGGATCGACGTGCCGGTGCTCCTCTTTGCCCTCGCCGTTTCGGTTCTCACCGGCCTCGTCTTCGGAGCGATTCCGGCGATCTCGAGCGGCCGGTCCGTTCTCGGTGGTTTGCAGTCGGGCGCTCGTTCGACCGCGGGACCGGCGCGGCACACGCTTCGGCAGACCCTCATCGTCGTTCAGGTCGCGGTCTCCTTCATGCTGCTGATCGGCGCGGGGTTGATGCTTCGAAGCCTCTGGAAGCTGCAGAACGTGGACCCCGGGTTCCGGACCGAGCGGATCCTGACGATGTCGGTCTCGCTCAATTTCTCCAAATATGACGACGGCCCCAAGCGCCGCGCGTTCTTCGAGCGCCTTCTCGAACGGTTGGAGGGACAGCCCGGTGTCGTCTCCCTGGGACTGACCGGCATTCTTCCCCTCAACCCGGACGGCGGACCTCAGAACAACCGCTTCGAGAGGGAGGGGCAACCAGCGCCCAACGACGACATGCGGCCGCAGGCCGACTTTCAGCTCGTCTCCCCGAAGTATTTTCAAACGATCGGAATGCCTTTGCTGAGGGGAAGAGGGTTTGCAGCGTCCGATCGCCCGGAGAATCCGCAGGTCGCGGTCATCAATGACTCGATCGCGCGCCATCGCTGGCCGGGCGAAGACCCGATCGGGAAGCGAATCACCGTCGATCGCGGAAAGACCTGGATCACCGTCGTCGGCGTCGTGGGAGACGTCCGGCAATACGGTCTCGATCGCGGGCCCGACGATCAGATCTACGTCACGCTCGCTCAGTTCCCTGTCCTCGGCGCCTCGCTCCTGGTCCGAACCGCGAGCGATCCGCTGGCGTTGACCCGGCTCGTGAAGGACGTCGTTCACAGCATCGACCCGGAGCAGCCAGTCGATCACATTCAGACCCTCGAGCAGGTTCGCGCCAACGCGCTCGCGTCGCCGCGGCTGACGTCGATCCTTCTCGCCATCTTCGCCGCCCTCGCGCTCCTGATCACGTCCGCCGGCATCGGAGGTGTGATCGCTTTTTCGGTCGGCGAGCGCACCCAGGAGTTTGGCGTGCGGCTGGCTCTGGGCGCGGAGCCGCGGCAGGTGATTTTCCTCGTGCTTCGCCAGGGACTTGCGATGGTCGCGATCGGCCTCGCTCTCGGATTCGTCGGAGCGCACGTTCTCGCCGGAATGATGACGCGCCTCCTGTTCGAAGTTCGCGCAACCGACCCGCCCACGTTCCTGGCCATGTCCTTCGTTCTCGCGGCGGTGGGAGCGGCCGCCTGTTTCCTGCCCGCGCGGCGCGTGACGTCGGTCGATCCAATGGTCGCGCTGCGAAACCCCTAGCGATGTCGAAGGAGGGCGCCATGACGATGAAGCGACGCGAGTTTCTCGAGAGATCCGCAGCGGCGGGAGTGGCGGCGGCCATTCCCTCCTCGGCGATCCGCGGTCTGTTCGCCCGTCTCGGGAAGAACCCCGCTCCCGGAGCCGGCTCCGCGGCAAATGCGCCACCCAGCCCTCTGCCGGCACCCGCGCACGGCACGATCCCGGTCGCTTTCCTGATCTCGGAGGGCGCGGTCATCATCGACTTTTGCGGTCCCTGGGAGGTCTTCCAGGACGCGTCGGTTCCGGGCCGGGATGACGCCGGTTTTCGCCTCTACACGGTGTCCGAGACGAAGCGGCCCATCGAAGCGAGCGGCGGAATGAAGATC
>DATDNV010000417.1:0-2957 GCA_036518075.1 Thermoanaerobaculia bacterium | reverse complement strand
CCCGAGGAAGGCTCCCGTCATGGCGTCGGTATAGAGCGGGATTGGCCGGCTCCCGTTTCCCGAGGGTTCCCAGGTTCCCAGGACTTCCGGGCTCCTGCGCGGCTTACCCAGGTAGCGATGCCAAATCGCCAGAGCCACACCCAGAGCGCCGCCCGCGTCGCCCGCCGCGGGCTGGACCCAGACCTCCTCGAACGGTCCCTCTGCCAGGATTCGCCCGTTGCCCACACAGTTGAGGGCCACGCCGCCGGCCATGCAGAGACGTTTCGAGCCCGTCTCACGGTGGGCGAACGATCCCATCTTCAGCATGACCTCCTCGGTGATCTCCTGAATGCTCCGGGCAAGGTCGAAGTCCCGCTGCGTCAGCTTGGACTCTGGTTCCCGAGGAGGTCCATCGAAGAGACGGTTGAAGGCGTCGTTGGTCATCCGCAGCGTATCGGAGTAACCGAAGTATTCCTGGTTGAGCCGTATGCTTCCGTCGTCGCGGATCTGAAGGAGTTTCTCTTTGATCAAGGGCACGTATTTCGGCTCTCCGTAAGGCGCGAGCCCCATGACCTTGTACTCTCCGCTGTTGACCTTGAACCCCGTGTAATAGGTAAAGGCGCTGTACAGGAGGCCGAGGCTGTCCGGGAAACGGAGTTCCTTCAAGAGGGTGATCTCCTGACCCTTCCCAAAACCGATCGAGCTCGTCGCCCACTCACCCACGCCGTCGATCGTCAGGATGGCCGCTTCCTCGAAAGGCGAAGGGTAGAAGGCGCTTGCGGCGTGGCTCTCGTGGTGGTCACCAAACAGCAACTTCCAGCCGAACGTTCGCCCCTTGCGCCTGGCGACTCGGTCGTCATGGTTAGTGCCCGCTTTTGCAAGCTCCGTCCGGATCAGCTCGGGAAGCCAGAGCTTCTGTTTCATCCAGAGCGGCATCGCCTTGAGAAACGAGGGGAAGCCCCTGGGAGCGTAGTCGACGTACGTCTCGAGAAGTCGGTCGAACTTGACGATCGGCTTGTCGTAGAACGCGACGAAATCCAGATCCTCGGGCCGGAGTTCTCCTTCGCGCAGGCAGTATTGAACGGCGTTTCCGGGGAAGCCGTGGTCGTGCTTGATCCGAGTGAACCGCTCCTCCTGCGCGGCAGCAATGATCTCGCCGTCGATGACCAGGCAGGCCGCCGAATCGTGGTAGAAGGCGGAAATGCCGAGAATCGCAGTCATGGACCGTCGTTTGGTCAGAAGAGCGTGTAGATGAAGGGCGCGAGCGCGGAGCCTTTTGCCACCACCAGTACGAGGCCGACCAGGAGGAGAACGATCACGATCGGCGCGAGCCAGTACTTCTTGTTGAGTCGCATGAATTGCCACATTTCGCCCAGGACCTGAAGTCTCGACATGTCAGACTCCGAGATTCAAAACATCTTCTCGTAGTGTTTGGGATCGGACTGTCGCGGAGAATAGGGCCACCAGTAGGAGCTTGCGGCTCGCGCCCTTCTGCGAAGCGGATCGCTCCCCAGCGCCTTTCGGAGGATTCCGATCGGCGTTACGACCGCAAAGAAGACCAGAGCGAGGATGATGCGTGTCGCAATGAAGGCGAGAGCCTCGGCAAGACCCATCCAAACGCGATATGGGTATCGCAGGGCGCCGGGTCGAAACGCCCCCAGGAGAATGAGCGCAGCCCCGATGGAGAGGACGGCGGGCGCGGCTGCGGCGAACTTTGCTCGGTAAACCCACCAGCTGCCCAAGGCACAAAGGACCGCCCCGACCACCAAACCGAATTCGCGTTCCGGTCGACGAGCTCGCGCGGGCGTCATGAATCCGCGTGTCTTCCGGTCAGCGGTGCGGCTGCAGTGCGATTGCCGCTCGCACTCTCGCCGATCCATTGATAGAGCGCATCGGCCAGAATCCGGTTGCCCGCCTCATTGAAGTGGCCGTCGTGGGCCCAGCGAGTCGCGACGCCTTTGCGGTTTGCGTTAAGGAGATCCCGGTAGACCGGAACATATCCAAAACCTTTTTTTGTACAGAGAGCGTCCAGCTCGCTCGAGAGATCGGGGTCGCTACTCAGATACTGCGTCATGTCCAGGATGACCAGCTTCGCGCCCTCGTTCTCGACTTGCCGCCCCAACTCGCAAATGATCTCCAGATTGACCGCCTTTACTTCGGCGAGGTTGACCCTCGGAGCGCGTTGCGGGAGGGGAGACTTCAGCTTCGATAGAGATGTTAACGGCGAGCTCAAAGTCGCGAGTCGATCCAGGATGAGCCGTGCGGAGGTAATCGTGAGTAAAGGACGGCCTCGGCGGTGCATCCTCTTTCCCTCGAACTCACCGGCCATGACCTTCGCCTGAGCCTCCTCGAATCTTTCGAAATCCCTGGCGGGCTCGCGCACCAGCGCCCCGTCCTCGATTCGAAAGGTCGGTCTGACCCAGAGTCTCTCCCCCTTGGTGGCTGCAAAGGCGCCGTATTCAAACTTCGCGGTGGTTCTCCTCATCTGGACCCACGAGACGAGAGCGACAACGAGATCTGGGCGATACTGACTTGCGTATTGCTCCCAGGTCAGCAGGTACTGGCCGACGCTGAACGCAGAGATACCGAAATTGAGCACTTCCCATTGCCGCAAATGCGTTGAGCCCCTCGCGAGTGTGCTGTTCAGGCGGTGCTCCAAGATCTGACCGGCGGTCAAAGAGAGAGGGACTTGCACGGCCTCGATGAACGAGTCGCCGAGAAGCGCCACGCGCTTCACATCCTGCGGCTTCGGGATCTCCCGAGGGACATCGCGGAACCCAAGGGAATTGGTATCGACTCGGACGCTGAAGTCGGGCCGAGCCCAGGTCCAGTGCAAGTTTGGCACTTGCTTCCATCCGACGACTCTGTCCGGCTGCAAGAAAAGGACGTCATAGGAGGGGCGGGCGACGCCCAATACCTGGTTGCCCGCCTCGAGCAGAAGCAAAAGACCCAAGAACACGAGAGCATTTACCCCGATG
>DATDNV010000416.1:0-6882 GCA_036518075.1 Thermoanaerobaculia bacterium | reverse complement strand
AGGTGGGTGGCGATCACGCGGCGAAGTCTCGGCCCAACCGCTCGACCGATCACCGCCGCGGACTGCCGGTTCGAAAGATGCCCCCATCCGCCCGAGATTCGCTTCTTGAGAGGCCAGGTGTAGGGCCCGTCGCGCAACATGTCCTCATCATGGTTGAACTCGAGCAGCACCGTCGTGGCGTCGCGCAAAAACCGGGCAAAGGACTCCTCCACCCGCCCCAGGTCCGAGGCGATGATCATCCGGGCCTCGTCCGCCTCGAACGCGTAGACCACCGATTCGTTGGCGTCGTGCGGCACCGCGAGCGGGCGAAATCCGATCGACCCGATTCGCCCTTCACGGCCCGAAGAAATCCGCACGAACGGGGCGAAAAGCGATCCGTCGAGGCCAATCGCGTCAGCCGTCCCCGCGGTCGCGAAGATCGGACAGCCCCACCGCGCGGAGAAAGTGGACGCGCCGCTCGCGTGATCGTTGTGCTCGTGGGTGAGAAAGATTCCGTCGATCGATTCGGCCGAGATCTGCCTGGCCTCCAGCCGCCTCTCGATCTCTCGGGCCGAAAGCCCCGCATCGACCAGGATTCGCGTCCGGCTCGACTCGACGACACAGGAGTTGCCGCCCGAGCCCGAGGCGAGGACGCTGATTCGCACGGAAATAGAGTATAGCTCTCAGCTGTCAGCTTTCAGCTCTCAGCTTTGACTCAAGTTCTTCGGAGGTTGATCGGTCAGCATTTGTCCCAGTGCGCGTGCTGGCTCGTTCTCAACGAAGAACCCTTCGACAAGCGCGCCTGGCTGATAGCTGACAGCTACTCCTTCCCGGTCGATCCGAATCCGCCTTCATGCCGTTCGGTCGGCGGAAGCGCGTTCACCCTCTCCAATCGCGCACGCGTGACCGGCGCAAAGACGAGCTGCGCGATGCGCTCGCCGCGCTTCACGGTCGCGGGAACCGATCCCAGGTTCGCGACGATCACTTGAATCTCGCCGCGATAGTCGCTGTCGATCGTGCCTGGCGCGTTCAAAAGCGTGAGACCCTGCTTCCACGCCAGGCCGCTTCGCATCCGAACCTGACCTTCATGCCCTTCCGGGATCGCGACGGAAATCCCGGTGGGAATGAGAACTCGCGCGCCGGGAAGGATCGTCAGCTCTCCCTCGACGGCCGCGCGCAGGTCACAGCCGGCGGCTCCCGCCGTCGCGTAGGACGGCAGATCGAGGCCCTCGCCGTGAGCGAGCACTCGCACCGGCACATGGATTCCCATGAGCCGGGATGTTTACCACGTCTCGAGGACCGGAAATATCGGAACGCCCACGCGGCCCGAAGCGCGAGGGCGCCAAGACCCCGGAAGTCGTTTACAGCGCGGAGGCCAGCTCCGCAGGGGACACCGGCAGCTTGCCGACGTTACCAACGACCGAAAGAGAAAGGAGCCGTCCGTCAAACAGCCGCTCCGCCTGTTGGGCCACGTCGTCCTCGCTGACCGCCTCGACCTTTGCGATCGACTCCTCGGTCGGAATGGAACGGCCAAAGTAGAATTCGTGCCGGGCCTGCGTGGAGGCGCGCGAGACCGTGGACTCCAGCGCCAGAATCAAGTTCCCCTTGAGATTCTGTTTCGCCCACGAGAGCTCCTTTGGCCGGACGCCGTCGCGTTTCAAGCGTTTCAACTCCCGCAGCGTCACCTCCAGGAGCCGGGCCAGGTTCTTCGGCGCGCAGGCTGCGTACACGGCCTCGTACCCGCCCAGCCGATAGGAGTTGAGCGAGGAAGCGATCGAATAGGCCAGGCCCCTCTTCTCGCGAACCTCCTGAAAGAGCCGCGAGGACATTCCGCCGCCAAGGATGATGTCGAGCAGGTTGACTGCAAAACGAGTCTCCGACCCTTGCGAAGGACCCTCCACGCCGAGACAGACGTGCACCTGCTCGAGGCCGCGCCGCGATTTGAGCTGCAGGTGTTGGTGAGCCCGCGGCCGTGCCGGGGGTCGTCCCTTGCGCACACGGCGGCCCGCCCGCCGGCGGAAAAGCGATTCGACGCTCGCCGCGACGTCCCGGGCCGAGACGTGGCCCGCCACGGAGACGATCAGGTTGCCGGGAGCGTACCGCTCGCGGTAGTACCGGTAGAGGTCGGTCAACGTGATGTCCTTGACCGTATCGACCGTCCCGAGAATCGGCGCCCCCAGGGGATGTCCGCGCCAAAACGATCGCACGAACATCTCGTGGACGAGATCGTCGGGGTTGTCGTTCGCCTCGCCGATCTCTTCGAGGATCACGCCGCGCTCCATCTCCACATCGGACGAGTCGAAATCCGGCGAAAGGACGACGTCGCCCAGCAGGTCCAACGCCTCGTCGAAGCGGGAATCGAGCGTATGCGCGTAGAAGCCGGTGTACTCCTTGGTCGTGAACGCGTCGACGTCGCCCCCCAGCCGGTCGATTGCGCGCGCGATCTCCACCGTCGAGCGCCGGCGCGTGCGCTTGAACAGGACATGCTCCAGGAAATGGGTGATCCCCTGCTTCTCGGGGATCTCGTCCTGCGAGCCCGCGCGCACGAAAAACCCCAGCGCAAACGAGCGGACGTCCTGCATTCGATCGATCAGAACGGTGACGCCGTTATCGAGGAGGAGTTTCTGGAACATAGGGCGGCCGGACCTCTATCTTATCGCGAGCTCCCCGTCCCGCGCGGAGCGCAGAGCTGTAAGCATTTGATTGGAAGACGCTTAGCGCTTTACTGTTTGATCGGGCCTGGTGCGGGAGGACCTCCCCCGCCCGTGACGTCCCGGTCGGCGTCACCGACGATGAACCGCCATTCGTCGTAGTACTTCGACCCGCGCCACTCGCGGAGGGCTTCCTTATGGACCGTCGATCGGACTCCGACGATGGGTCCGACCGTCTTGGGTTGGTCGGCTGGCCCGAAAACGCTCTTGGGGGTGGGCGTCGGCGGCGGGGTGCCCGGCATGACCGAGGCCGTGGGGTTCGCGTCGGCGCTGTTCTGAATGAGCGGCTGCCAGTCGCAGTTGCAGACCGGATCTTTCCAGAGATGGCGGATCGTGCGAGGCCGATTCTCGTAGAGCTCTTTGAGCTCGTTGGGATAACGCCCGTAACGCCGCTGGAAGAGCGCGATCGCGCGAGCATATTGGCGGCCGCGAAAGATCAGCTCCTCCTCGCGCTCGCGCTTCATGATCGTGGCCACCGACGGAGCCACACCCGCGATCAAGATGGTGAGAATCGCGATCCCGATGACGACCGCCACCAGGGTATAGCCCGCGTCTCTCCGGTGTCTCACGCGCGCCCCCGATTTCGAAGTGCGGCCCGCCCGATCCAGACCCACAAGACCAGAACCGCAGCGGAGACCAGGGAAATTGCAGCACCGGCGGCCAGCCCGGGTGGCCGATACTCGAGACGGACCTCGTGAGTGCCAGGCTCGACGGCCAGGGCCAGGAAGATCCCGTTCGCGCGCAGCGTCGTCAGAGGCCTTCCACCCTCGTCTGAGGCAGCCCAGCCGCCGTCCTGAACGAGGCTCGTCACCAGGATCGGCCGCTCGATCGGCCCGCTCGAGTACGCACGAAAGGCGACGCGGTTCGTCGATTCCCGATAACCGGTCACCTCGACCGGAAGATTTCGCGCCAGCACGACGCGGCTCCCCGACACCTCCGGATGGCCACGCACGACGGCGAGATCGCTCCAGTCGTCCGGCAACCCCGACGCGGAGTCCGGCCCTTCGAAACGGATCTCCCGGGGCGCGAAGACGCGAGGCGATACGCGCCGGTTCTCGAACACCCGGCCGTCCGGACCCGAATACGCGAGCTTCCAGCGGTCGCTCTCTTCGCGGCTCGGATTGGTTGTCACCAGGAACCGCACGTTCAGGAAATCGAGAACGCTCGCCTCGAGATCTCCGACGTGCTTGAAGTACGGCTTCGGATCGTATCCCGCTGTCGCGTCGAGAAACGTCACGTAGTCGCGGCGCTCCATGGCGTCATGGGTTTGAACGCTCTCGACGCCGGCGAACACGTTGGTGTTGGGAAAGAGCGCGGCGTCCTCCCCGACGACGCGAAAGGGCCGATCCTGGGATTGAAGAAACCTCACGAGCGGCGTCGAAGGAAAGAGGTCCGCCGCCGCACCCCACCGATACAGGGTCGCTCCCTGGAAGAAGAGCTCGACCGTTCCGATCGCAGCGAGCAGGACCGTCGCCGCCGGAGAGAGCGTGATCGCCTCTCGCGGCCACAACAAGACGAGCGTTCCGGCCGACAGAGCCAGAAGAGAGACGGCGAGCGATTGCTGGACGGCGCCGAGGCCTCCCGAGGCCGCATGCGCCGAACGGAATCGAAGGAACGCGAGGACGAGGGCGGTCGCCAGGAGCGCGGCGGGCACGGCGTCGCCGATCCGGTTCCGATTCCCCTCGCGCCGCCCGATCCGATCGAGCTCGAACGCCGCGATCGCACAGCCCGCCAGGGACACCATCGCGAGGGAACGAAGCGGCAGCACGAGCTTGACCAGAGGAATCGACAAGAACAGGTCGAAGATCGGCCAGGTCCCGGTTCCGACCGCGAGGCCGCACACGAGCGGCGCGAGAAGGGCCAACTCTCGTTTGTCTCGTCTTGCCCCTGGACGGAAGATCCCAAAGGCCACGGCCCAGCCAACGACTCCGAAATACCCCAGCGCCATTTCCGGAAAGGAAGCCGCGGCGTTGGCCAGCCTTGGCGAGCCGAAATCGTCGCCGAGAACGCGCGGGAAGATCGAGGTGAGAAACCCGTAGCGCCAGCCGGGCATGTGCGGAGCGAGCGTGACCGGGAGGCTCTCGCGAATCGCGCCAGCCAGGCTGTAACGGTTCGAGGCTCGGATCGCGATGAGCTCGGGGACCCAAAGAAACGCGCCGATGCCCACCCCCAGGAGCCCGCTGGCGACGACCACTTTCAGGGCTGACCGATGGATCGTCTCGTCGCGCAAAATCACTCGCGCCGCAAGGAACAGACCGATCAGGATCCCGCCCAGGACGGCGCTTTCGGGGTGGCCCGCCAGAATCCAGGAGCCGAGAACGAGCGCGAGCAGAAGCCGAGCGCGCCGCGAGGATGGCTCCCGGCACAGCCATTCGATACCGAACAGAGCCCAGGGCCAAAGGCAGAAGACAGCGGACAGAGAAAACAGAAGCCAGGGCGTCATGGTCAGCGAGAAGGCGAACGCCGTGGCTCCGAAGAACGCCGCCGGCAGACGGATGCCCATCTCTCGCAGCCAGAGAAGAACACCCAGAAGCGCGAGGAAAAGCCTGGCGGCGACCGACAACGTGAAGGCCTCCGACAAGGGGATCGGAAACATCAGAAACGTAAACGGCGAGAACGCGGACGACTGGCCGTTGGCCGCGAGCGCCGAGCCGCAGCCGTTCCAGCGGTTTCGCCACGGAAGCGAACCCTCTTTCCACGCCATTCGAACCGCTTTGGCCCACGGAGCGATCTGCGTCGCCGCATCGTTCAGGTTCGCGTTGCGGATCTGCCCGTTCGGACCGGCGCTCCAGGGCGGGAAGATGCGGACATGCTCGATGGGCAGCAGCGTCCGGCGCCCCAGGAAACCGGGCAGACAGAACGCGATCGGGAGCAAAAGCAGGGCGACGCCCCACCGATGCGGCACGGGCCGTTCCAACCAACGAACCGCGAGAAGCACGGCCGCGCCGAAACCGAGGTAAACGGCCCACAGAAGAAGAGTGACCACGGTTTCAGAGGAGAGTCATTGAGTCAGAAGGAAGTGATTCATTGACTCATCGAATCATTGAGAGATTGTCTCGAGATCGAGTCAATGAACCGATGAATCAATAAAAAAATGGTTTGAATCTCTACCAGTCCTTGTAGAGCGTGCCGTCGAGGGCCTTGTCCTGAGATCCGCTGTGCACGTCGACGATTCCCGGAGGCGCCGCGGCGTCGGCGGGTTGATCCGGGGACACCTCCTCGTAGGCGAGAACCCAGGTTTCGGCCGACTGGGTCATGGGATCGACCGGAACCTTACGCAGATATCCCTGAGTGACGAGCGTCTGGAGATCGGGCGGATAGTTTCCCTTGTCTCCATGAAACTGATCGATGACGCTGCGCATCGAAAAGAGGTCTTCCCGAAGGGTCGCCTCCTTGGCGCGCTGCGGCGAGTGGCGCAGAGCCGGCACGGCGATCGCGGCCAGGATGCCGATGATCGTCATGACAACGAGAAGTTCCAGGAGTGTGAATCCTGACGAAGAAGCTTTCCGCAAATTCGGCATTCTCACTTTCATCACGAACCGCTTCATCCGGTGATCGGATGATCGACCGGATTCCCCGCAATCACTCTGGTCCGATCGCCAGATCGCGCGATTCTTCATCACCAGTCCTTGTAATACGTTCCGTCGATCGCTTTCAGCGGCGAGAGGCTGTAAATGTCATAGACGTTCTGGCCTCCCCAGGACGACGAGTCGGGCTCGTCCTGAAACGACCGCAAACCCCACTCCGCCTTCTTGGTCATGGGATCGATCGGTACGCGCCGAAGGAATTTTTGTTTCTTGTTGATCTGACCGACGAGCGAGACGCCGTCGACGAGCGTCTGGAGGTCTGTGGGATAGCCCTCCGTTCCAATTTGCGGGGGGATGAGCCCCGAGTCGGAATACTGCTTGTACTTGTCGATCGCGTCTCGCATCAAGCGAAGCGAGTATCGCAGCTCCAGCTCGTCTTGCCGTTTGACCGTGTACCGCACGACCGGGATGACCATCGCCGTCAGAATCGAGATGATCGCGGCGACGATGGCCAGCTCCACCATCGTGAAGCCGCGGCTGCGGCGGCTCGGCAGACTCTCCCTTCTTCCGGCCGATTGCGGCCGTTCGAGGACCATCATTGCTTCGAAACCTCGATCGCGCCGTTGGTTTGGACGGTCGTTTCCGTCGCCGGATTCTCAAAGGCG
>DATDNV010000415.1:0-4066 GCA_036518075.1 Thermoanaerobaculia bacterium | reverse complement strand
GTCCCAGCCGTAGTGCGTCGGTTCCTCTTTGAAAAGCCAGTTCATCGTGCCTCCTTGGACCTCGCGCCCATTTCCCATAGACTCCCCGGCGAATTGCGGCAGAGCCGAACAGGAGGACAGATGTTACGCAAATCCATGACGTTTATTTTCGGAATCGTCGCGAGCGCAACTCTCGCGTTGGGGCAGCAGACCTCGACTCCCGCCGCAGCCCCGCCGGCGGCTCCGCGCCGAGCCCCGAGCCCGGGGGGGACCGCCGCCACACAGGTCGGCGGAACCTGGAGCGCGCCCGACAAGGACGGCGAGCGCCGCTATCAGGACGGCAAATGGATCGAGGTGACCTATAGCCGCCCCATCCTGAAGGGGCGGACGAACGTTTTCGGCTCCGGAGCCGACTACGGAAAGGCCGTGAACTCCGGGGCGCCCGTATGGCGGGCCGGCGCGAACTCGACGACGCGACTCAAGACCGAAGTTCCTCTCGAAATCGGCGGCAAGAAGCTGGCTCCGGGCGAATACTCGCTTTTCGTCGACCTGAAGGAAGCCGGCTGGACCTTGATCGTCTCCAGTCAGGCATACCAGGAAAAGTACGACGCGAACGAGAAGGTCAAGACCTTCGGCGCCTACAATTACGACCCCAAGTATGACGTCGTGCGCGTTCCGATGAAGATGGTCACGCCGCAGGTTTCGATCGACCAGTTCACGATCGCGTTCGTCGATATGAGCGATAAGGGCGGCAAGCTCGCGATGGCCTGGGACAAGACCGCGGCCGTCGTCCCGTTCAGCGTCGGGCAGTAGCTTCGGCCGTCAATGAGGCACGGGTGTGGCTGCCGGCGCGGCCGCACCCGCAGCCCTAGCCTCCGCCGCAGCCCTCGCCTCGTCCGAGAGGAACTTCAGCTCCAGAGCGTGCGGCGTAGCGACGCCCGCGGGGAGGACCGAGAGATTGCCCGCTTCGCCGATGGAGAGAGGGGAAACGCTCTGTGAGCCCGCCTGCGAGTAAACATAGTCACGGCCGTCACGAGGATCGCGCCAGACCGCACTGGCAATGAAAGTGGCGACGACGTGGCGTTTGTCGGGAAATACGAAGAGATGCATGAAGAGATTTCGCTCCTGTCCCTCCTCCTGCAGCGAAGAGTGGCTTGACCCACCGTTGAGCCCGCTCGAGATCTGGAAGCCAGTCCCCATCACCATCTCGTCGGTTCCCGCCTCCGTCACCTGGAGGAAGAAAAGCTGTTGGCCGCCGGAAAACTGAGTCCGGCGAGCCTCCGCGGCAGGGCAGTCGCCCGGTTCCAAAGCGAGAGATAGTCGAAGCCCGTTGGCGCCCGAGTCCTCGACCGACGTGGGATGGCCGGGAGACACCAGAAGACCCCAGCGGGCCTCCCCCGCCTCCGCCGCGAAATAGCGGCTCCCGGAGACGGGATCGAATGCGAAGGGAGTCAGCGTGAGCTTGGGAGCATCGGCGTCGTATGAAACGGACACGACCGCTTGCTGGCTTTCATCGCCGATATCGAAGTTGTAGCAGCGTTCGGCGTTCTTCCACCGCGTCCGAATAGTGACACTCGCCCGATCCTTGAACGCCTCGTGATACGCGGCAACCGGCAGACGCGGCAGATCACGGAATTGCTCAGGCACCGCCGGCGTCGCAATCGGCCCTGTTTCATGCGCCGAGGCGACCAGGCGGCCGTTCTCGACACGGATAGAGACTCCGTACATCATGGAGAGACTCTCCAGAGCCCTTTCGAACGTCGTTTCCTTCAGGTGGAGATTAACCGTCGCCTCGAGGCCTGGCGTGATCACCACGGGAAGGTTGGCCATGGCCCCGAGAGTCGCGATCACCTCGGTCAACTTGGCGTCCTTGAGATCGAGAGAGATCTTCTCCTGCGGATCAAAAGCCGCAGTCGAATCGGCTCCGGCATAGACCGCCGCCGCAAATAGCACCGCCACCCAGAAGCGCGTCATCGCTGCCTCCTCGATTCAGACGTACGGATACGGATCGTCCCCGTGACGATTCCACCCGGCGTGTAGGCGACCACTCCCGATGCATTGCCGACGATGCGGTACCGCACCTGCGCCTTCGGATTGGTTTCATTGGAATGGCGCAAACCGAGAACGATGACTCCGAGGATGGAAGCCACGGCGCCCCAGCGCAGGAGCGGTTCCACCACGCTTCGCGATTTGGCCGCTCCTCCGATCTTACGATCGGCGAATCGCTGCTCCTTATCGCATGCGGCGCAGGCCGCGACATGCGAAAGAACGGCATCGACATCCGCCGGAGAGTCGCCGAGACTCTCCAGTTTCGAGACGTATTCCTCGTGAGTCATGGCCTCCTCCTTCCCTTTGGGGTGAGTTGCCGCGCGAGCAGACTTTTGGCGCGGCAGACTCGTGCTCGAACGGCTTCGGCCGAGCAGCCGAGAATCTCGCCGGCTTCCACTGCGCTCAGACCTTCGAATCGAGTCAGTAGCAAAGCCTCCCCGAGCTTGCTCGGGAGCGCCCGACTCGCCGAGCGCAAATCCAGTGTGGCGGGATCCGGCTCCCTCGCCGCTACCACCTCCGAAAGCGGAGCCGACGGTCTCTCTGATCGCCGCGCGGATGCGAGCTTTCGATACGCGATCGAGTAGAGAAGCGACCGGAAGCGGCCGCACTCCGTGTAAGAGGGCAAAAGCGAGTAGAGCGCGAGCAGCGTTTCCTGCCGCAGCTCTTCGACTCGACCGTCGTCCGGAAGACGCCGGCGAAAGTAGGCGTCGAGAGCGCCGCTATAACGAGACGCGAGCCGGCCAAACGCCTCTCGGTCCCCCTTCGCGCAGGCGGCCAGGAGAAGCTCGTCGGAGGGAATCGCCATCGTCAATTTCGTCGCCTTCTTGTTAGTGTTATCGCACCAGCGGAGGAAACGTGACGGAATTTCTTTGTCATCCTGAGGAGCGCAGCGAAGGATCCAGGCGCGGAAGCCGACGAGAGCAGATCCTTCGCTCCGCTCAGGATGACAAAGGAATCTCTCTGAGATTGGCTCTGGCGGTATTTGTCTTCTTTGTCTCTGGAACGGGTTTGCTCTCTGCGGAGGAGCGCGCGATTCCCTTCTGGGACGACCGGGTTCCGGCGGCGATCCATGCCCAGGTGGATGGGGTCGCCGCGCTCGAGACGGTTCGCGCGCTCGGGCGGTTCCACCGCGTTCACGGGTCGCCTGGTTTCGCGGCAGCAGCCGAGTTCGTCCGTAGCCGGGCGGAGGCTGCGGGCCTGGCCGAAGCGGCGATCGAGCACTTCCCGGCTGACGGAAAGACCGAGTACGCACACTTTCGAAGTTATCTCGGCTGGAATCCCGTCTCGGCTCGGCTCGAAGAAGTCGCGCCGCGGCCGCGACCCATTGCTTCGTTCCCCGATCTTCCCGTCGCGCTCGCCGACTACAGTCAGGACGCCGACGTCACGGCCGGTCTCGTCGACGTCGGCAAAGGCACCGACGCGCGCGACTACGAAGGGATCGACGTCCGGGGGAAAATCGTGCTCGCCGACGGCGACCTCCCGTCGGTTCACCGCAGGGCCTGCGAAGAGCGCGGCGCCGCCGGGTTTCTCTCCGCCTATCCCAATCAACACACTCCGTGGTCCGAAGTCGAGCGCGACCTCGTGCGCTGGGGACACCTCTCGCCCTACCAGACCAACAATCGCTTCGCGTTCATGCTGTCTCGCCGGCAGGCGGACGCGCTTCGAGCCAGGCTGAAAGCCGGCGAGAAGATCCGTCTTCACGCCGTCGTGCGCGCGAAGATGGTCCCCGCATCCTTCGACGTCGTCGTCGCGACGATCCCTGGAAGCGACCCCGCCGCGGGCGAGATCGTCCTGACCGCGCATCTCTGCCACGAATCGGCCGGCGCGAACGACAATGCCTCGGGCAGCGCTGCGATTCTGGAGGTCGCCCGCGCGCTCGAAGCCGGTATCCGCAGCGGCGCACTTCCCAAACCGCGGAGAACCATCCGATTCCTGTGGCTCCCCGAGATCGCCGGCTCCCAGGCCTACCTCGTGCGCCATCCCGAGATCGCGCGAAGGCTCGTTGCGGGCATTCACATGGACATGGTCGGCGGGCTTC
>DATDNV010000414.1:0-12423 GCA_036518075.1 Thermoanaerobaculia bacterium | reverse complement strand
GTAAGGCTAGAATGCGCGGTTCGGAAAATGGATAGAGAGGAGTTCGCATGTTCCGTGTTGCATCGCTCGCGGCCGCGCTTCTGGGCGCCGCCGCGTTGACCGCTATGGCTCAAAAACCGCCCGCCCGAAAGAGCGGTTCGTCTCCCGCCCCGCCATCCCACGACGTCCTTCCCTTCCATGCCACCGAGCGGACGCTTCCCAACGGGCTGAAGGTCATCGTCGTCCCCACGGGGTTCCCCAACATCGTCTCGCTCCAGATTCCGGTCCAGACCGGCTCGCGAAACGAGGTCGAGCCCGGCAAGTCCGGCTTCGCGCATCTCTTCGAGCACGTGATGTTCCGGGGAACGAAGCTCTACCCTCCGGAGAAGTACCAGGAGATCCTCACGAAGGTCGGCGCGAGGCAGAATGCCTACACGACCAACGACTTCACCAACTACCACACGACGTTTTCCAAGGAGGACCTCGAGCTGATGCTCCGGGTCGAGGCCGACCGTTTCGAGAACCTTTCCTATGACCCCGTGGCGTTCAAGACGGAGACGCGGGCCGTGCTGGGCGAGTACAACAAGAACAGCGCGAACCCTCCAGTCAAGATCGAGGAAGTCCAGCACGAGCACGCGTTCACGACGCACACCTACCGGCACACGACCATGGGGTTCATCAAGGACATCGAGGACATGCCCCAGCAGTTCGACTACTCGCGGGAGTTCTTCCAGCGCTGGTACCGGCCGGAATACACGACCGTCATCGTCGCCGGCGACGTCGAGCCCGATTCGGTCCTGCGCCTGGTCGAGAAGTACTGGGGCGGCTGGAAGCGCGGAGCCTACAAAGCGCGGATTCCCCAGGAACCCGCGCCGACGAAGGCGGTCTACGCGCACGTGCCCTGGCCGTCGGAAACCCTTCCCTGGGTGACCGTCGCGTTTCACGGTCCGGCCTTTTCCGATCGAGTCAAGGACTACGCGGCGATGGAGCTGCTCTTCGACATCTACTTCGGCGAAACCTCGGAGCTTCACAAGAAACTGGTCGACCGGGAGCAGAAAGTCGATGCCATCTTTCCCGACGTCGATGCGACTCAGGACCCCGGGCTCGATACCGTCTGGGCGCGCGTGAAGAAGATGGAAGACCTGGCTTCCGTTCGCGATGACATTCTCCGCACGTTCGTGGAGGCGCGGGACAAGCCGGTCGACGCGCAGCGGCTGGCCGACGCGAAGGCCAATGCCCGTTACAGCTTTCTCCGGAGGCTCGACAATACCGAGACGATTGCCGCGACACTCGCCCGATTCGTTCGATACGAGCGGTCCTACGACACGCTCAACCGGCTCTTCCGGATCGGCGACACGGTGACCCCCGCGGATCTTCAGGCGGCCGCGAAGAAGTACATCTCGGACGCGGGTCTCGTCGTCACGACGCTGTCGCACGGAGACCTGCCGGCGGCGGTGTCGCAGCTTCCGGCCCTCGCCTCGTTCGCTCCCCGGGCCGGCGCGGGCGCCCCCCTTTCGACGGTCCTTCGGAAGTCGGCGCTCCCTCAGCTGAACGTCAAGCTCCTGTTCACCACCGGTTCCGCATACGACCCGAAGGGCAAGGAGGGGCTCGCCGCTCTCTCCGCGGAGATGATCGCCGAAGCCGGTTCCAAGGAGCGCCCCATCGACGAGATCCGCAAGACCCTCTATCCCGTGGCCGGCAGCTTCCGAGCCCAGGTCGACAAGGAGATGACGACCTTCACCGGCTCCATCCACCGCGACAACTGGCAGCGGTTTTTCGACGTGGTCCTCCCGCAGCTGACCGAGCCCGGATTTCGCGATGAGGACTTTCAACGGGTCAAGGACCAGCTTCTCAACGAGCTCAAGGAGGACCTGCGCTCGTCCAACGAGGAGGAGCTGGCCAAGGAACGGCTGCAGACCAACATCTTCTCGGGAACCCCTTACGGCCATCCAGTGGTCGGCACGGTCGCCGGCATCGAGTCGATCACTCTCGACGACGTGAAGAAGTTCGTTCAGGCCAACTACACGCGCGCCAACCTGACCGTCGGCCTCGCCGGCGACGTCCCGGACGCGCTGTCCTCGGATCTTTCGGAGCGTCTGACGAAGCTGGCCGAGGGTCCAGCCCCGCCGGCGCCGGCGGGAATTGCCGGACATGCTTCCGACGGAATCCACGTCGAAATCATTCAGAAGGAGACGCGCGCCGCCGCCATCTCCCTGGGCCAACCGATCGACGTTCTCCGCTCCTCGCCCGACTTCGCGGCCCTCTGGGTCGCGCGCACCTGGCTCGGAGAGCATCGGTCGTCGGTCTCCCACCTCTATCAGCGGATTCGAGAGCTCCGCGGAATGAACTACGGCGACTACGCCTACATCGAAGCGTTCCCGCGCGGGATGTTCCAATTCTTCCCCGACCCGAACATCGCGCGCCGGGCCCAGATCTTCGAAATCTGGATTCGCCCGGTCGTGCCGGTCAACGCGCACATGGCCCTGCGCATCGCTGTCTCGGAGCTTCAGAAATTGATCGACAACGGCCTGTCGCAGGAGGATTTCGAACGGACGCGCGGATACCTCATGAAGAACGTCTACGTCATGACCGCAACGCAAAACCAGCAGATCGGCTATGCCCTGGATTCGAAGTGGTACGGAATCGGAGACTTCGCCACTTCGATGCGCGAGAAGCTCGGCGCTCTGACGCTCGCGGACGTCAACGGCGCGGTCCGTAAGCACCTCTCCGCGAAGAACCTGTCGGTCGTCATCGTGACCAAGGACGCGGAGGGCCTCAAGCAGAAGCTCCTCTCAGACGAGTTTTCACCCATCCAGTACGACGCGGAGAAGCCGAAGGAGCTTCTCGACGAGGACAAGGTGATCGGAGCGCTCAAGCTTCAGATCCGGCCCGAGAACCTGAAGATCACGCCCGTGAGCGAGGTGTTCGCGAGGTGATCCCGAACCGGCGGCTTCAGCCTCCGTAGTTCCAGCGGGTGCGGGAGAGCAGCAGTGCCGCGGTGTCCGCGCCATGAAGCCCGGCGTTGACGACCTGCGCGACGAATACGGTGTGATCGCCGCGCGCGACCGAGTCGGTGACGCGCGCCTCGAACCAGGCCGGAAGGTCGAGCAGCAGCGGCGCTCCGGTCACGGGGCCGGCCTCGAACGCGAACGCACCCAGGCGGTTTCCCTCGACGGGAACCGGCCGAAAGAAGGTCTCCGCGATCTTCTCCTGGCCGTCCGCGAGGATGTTGACCGCGAGAGATCCGGCCGCCTCGACGATGGCATGCATCTGGCTTCCTTTCTGGATACCGACCATCACGAGAGGAGGCCGGAAGGAACATTGAGACAGCCACGTCAGAGTCGAAGCCGCGATCTGGCCGCCCGCAGCGGCGGTCATGATGTACATCCCATACGGGAGCTTGCGGAGCACGCGCCGTTTGATCTCTTCATCCATGGTCCCGCCCCCTCTCTGCTTCGCGAGCGCCGCCAGGACTCCCCGGCGGCCGATCCGCATTGTGCAACATGAGCAAGCCCCGCGTCGTGGTCATCGGCGGAGGATTCGGCGGGCTCACCGCCGCACAGACTCTCCGCACGGCGCCCGTGTCGCTGACCCTCATCGACCGCCGCAACCACCATGTCTTTCAGCCGCTGCTCTACCAGGTCGCCACCGCGGCACTCTCGCCCGGCGACATCGCCTATCCCATCCGCTCGATCCTCCGGCGGCAGAAGAACACCGAGGTCCTTCTTGCCGAGATCACCGCGATCGACCTTTCGCGGCGCGAGGTGCGGTTCACCGGCGGTTCGATCTCCTATGACTACCTGATCGTCGCCGTCGGGGCGGCTCACTCCTATTTCGGCCACGACGATTGGGAGAAGTCCGCGCCGGGCCTGAAAACTCTCGAAGACGCCCTCGAGATCCGGCGACGGTTTCTCCTTGCGTTCGAGGAAGCCGAGCGAGAGTCGGATCCGGACCGCCGCCGGAAACTCCTGACGTTCGTTCTGGTGGGCGGAGGGCCGACGGGCGCCGAGCTCGCGGGCGCCATGGCCGAGATCTCCCGCTCCGTCCTGGTCGGCGACTTCCGCGTGATCGACCCGCGCCAGGCTCGAATCATCCTTCTCGAGGCGAGCCCTCGCATTCTGCCGACGTTTCCGGAGGAGCTTTCCGCGAAAGCGGCCGCCGCGCTCACGCGACTCGGAGTCGAGGTGCGGGCAGGCGCTCCGGTGACCGGAATCGGACCCGGGTACGTCGAGTTGGGAGCCTCGCGCATCGAAGCGGGAACGATCGTGTGGAGCGCCGGGATCGCCGCCGCCCCTGTCGCTCGATCCCTCGGAATCCCTCTGGACCGCGCGGGTCGTGTGTCGGTCGAGCCCGATCTGAGCGTTCCGGGACATCCCGAGGTGTTCGTGATCGGCGACCTCGCTGTCTTTCTTCATCAGACCGGAAAACCGCTGCCCGGAGTTGCTCAAGTCGCGATTCAGCAGGGACGGTATGCCGCGACCGCCATCGTGCGCCGCGTCACCGGCCAGCCGTCCGCAGGACCCTTTCACTACCGGGACCTCGGCACTCTCGCGGTTCTCGGGCGGGGAGCGGCGATCGCGGACCTCGGGCGCGTCCGCTTCAGCGGCTTTCCAGCGTGGCTCTTCTGGTGCTTCGTTCACATACTGAAACTGATCGGCTTTCGAAATCGCTTCATCGTGATGTTCGAATGGGCCTGGGCCTATTTCCGCAGCGAGCGCGGGGCGAGACTGATCACGGGAGTCGAGAAATGAGATTCAAGAATCGACTGAAACTGGTATTGAATTCCTAACTCTCAACTCAAGACTCTCAAGTAAGTCTCAACATCGAGGTACGCACATGAAACGCGCGATCCCGGCTCTCGGAGCGGCACTGATCTTTGCCGCCTCTTGTTCTCCTTCCCCCAAGCCCGCTGCGCCTCCCCCGCCGCCGACCGCGACCGCCGTCCCGCCGGCCCCGACTCCGATGCCGCGGGCGTACGTCTACCCGGCCGCCACGAAGGGCGCGGTCGTCGACGACTACCATGGGACGAAGGTTCCCGACCCCTACCGCTGGATGGACAAAGCGGCCGACCCGGCTGTCGTCGAGTGGGTCGATGCGGAGAACGCGCTGACGCGCAAGCTGCTCAACCGGCCGGATCGCGCCGCAATCGAGAAGCGTCTGACCGAGCTCTACGACTACCCGAAGATCGGCGTCCCGCACCTCCGAGGCTCCTATTACTTCTTTTCGAAGAACTCCGGGCTGCAGAACCAGCCGGTCTACTACGCGCAAAAGGGGCTTGCTGGCGAGGCTCGCCCGCTGATCGATCCGAACACCCTCTCCGCCGACGGCACGATCGCGCTGACGAACACGTCGCCATCCCGCGACGGCCGGCTTCTGGGCTACGCGTTGTCCAAGAGCGGCAGCGACCGGCAGGAGATCCAGGTTCGAGACGTTTCGACCGGAACGGACCTCTCCGATCACCTCCAGTGGATGAAGTTCTCGCCGATCACGTGGACGCTCGACGGAAAGGGCTTCTATTACACGCATCTCCCGATTCCGGGCAGCGTGCCTCCCGGCGACGAGCACTACTTCCCCAAGCTCTACTACCACCGCCTGGGCGACTCTCAGGAGAAGGACCGGCTCATCTTCGAGAAACCGGGCGAGAGAGAGGTCGGCATCTCCTCCGACATCTCCTGGGATGGCCGCTGGCTGATCCTCTACGCCACAAAGGGCGCGACGAACAAGACCGAGATTCAGGTCATGGACCTGTCGAGGCCGAATCCCAGGCCGACACTGATCTTCAAAGGCTATGAGAACGGCTTCCACGTCTCCGGCGTCGTCGACGGGAAGCTCTACGCCTGGACGGATCGCGACGCGCCGATGGGGCGCATCGTCGTCGTGGATCTGAGAAAGCTCAAGCCGGGCTCGATGGAGGAAGCTCCGTTTCGCGATGTCGTGCCGGCATCCGCGGACAAGCTGAACTTCGGGGCGATCATCGATCGGAAGCTCGTTCTCTCTTATCTCCACAATGCCTCGACGAGACTCGCGGTGGACAGCCTGGAGGGGCGGCCGATCGGCGATGTCGCGTTGCCCTCGATCGGCTCTGTCGCCGGGATTTCCGGGGAGCTTCCCGACCGCGAGATGTTCTTCTCCTTCGCTTCTTTCACCGAGCCCCCGACCGTCTTCCGCTACGAGCTCGCAAGCAAGAAGCTCAGCGTCTTCCAGAAGCCGGACGTTCCGGTCGCCACCGCCGATTACGAGACCGAGCAGGTCTGGTATCCGTCGAAGGACGGCACGAAGGTCTCGATGTTTCTCGTGCACAAAAGAGGGCTGCCGAAGGACGCCAACCGGCCGACGCTCCTGTACGCCTATGGCGGCTTCAACATTCCGATGACGCCGTCTTACAGCGCGCTCAACTACGTATTTCTCGAGAAGGGCGGCCTCTACGCGGTGGCCAACTTGCGCGGAGGGGGCGAGTACGGAGAGGAGTGGCACACCGCCGGAATGCGGGAGAAGAAACAGAACGTCTTCGACGATTTCATCGCCGCCGCGGAATGGCTCATCTCGAGCGGCTGGACGAAGACGCCCCGGCTCGCCATCCGGGGCGGCTCGAACGGCGGGCTCCTCGTCGCCGCCGTCGAAGAGCAGAGACCGGATCTCTTCGGCGCGGTCATCTGTCAGGTTCCGGTCGCCGACATGCTTCGGTTCCAGAAGTTCACTCTGGGACGCTACTGGATCGCGGAATACGGCAACCCGGATGTTCCGGCGGATTTTCCGTTTCTTTACAAGTACTCGCCTCTTCACAACCTCAAGGACGGCGTCGCGTATCCGGCGACCCTCATCACGACCGCGGACACCGACGATCGAGTGGACCCCAGCCACGGCAAGAAATTCGCCGCCCGCATGCAGGCGGCGGACGCGGGGACGAATCCTATTCTGCTGAGAATCGAGACGAAGGCCGGGCACGGCGGCGGCAAGCCCACCTCGAAGATTCTCGAGGAGGCGACGGATATCTGGACGTTTCTCTTCTGGAGACTGGGGGTCTCTTAAAGGAGCGAGGAGCAAGAAGCGAGGAGCGAGGAGTAATCGCAGTTATATCAGATCTGATATAACCCCGTTTTCTCCTTGCTTCTTGCTCCTTCCTCCTTGCTCCCTCTTCCTCACTCCCATTCGATCGTCGCCGGAGGTTTCGAGGTCACGTCGTAGACGACGCGATTGATCCCGCGCACTTCGCGCGTGACGCGCGCCGCGATGACGTCGAGGACCTCGTGCGGCATTCGAAACCAGTCGGCGGTCATGAAGTCGGTCGTCTGGACTGCCCGAACGGCGAGCACGTGTTCGTGCGTCCTCGCGTCTCCCATGACGCCGACCGAGCGCACGGGAAGGAGCACGGCAAACGCCTGCGAAATCGCGTCGTAGAGCCCGGCCTTGCGAATCTCGTCGAGGACGATCTCGTCCGCCTTCTGCAGTAGCGCCACGCGCTCTCGGGTCACCTCGCCCGGAATCCGAACCGCCAGGCCCGGGCCCGGGAAGGGATGGCGGCGAAGGAAGTCTCGAGGCAGTCCCAGGTCGGCTCCCAGCAGCCGCACTTCGTCCTTGAAGAGCTCGCGAACCGGCTCGATCAGCTCCAGGCCCAGCTTCTCGGGCAGCCCGCCGACGTTGTGGTGCGTCTTGATGACGGCGGAGGGTCCCTTGATCGAGACCGATTCGATCACGTCCGGATAGAGGGTTCCTTGCGCGAGATATCGCGCATCGGGAATCGATTTCGCCTCCTTCTCGAAGACCTCGATGAAGGTGCGGCCGATGATCCGCCGCTTCTCCTCCGGGTCCTCCACTCCGGCGAGCCGGGAGAGAAAGAGTTCGGACGCATCCACCGCCTTGACCTCGATCCCAAGGTGCCCGAACGCTTCGACGACCTGGCGGCTCTCGTGCGCCCGCATGAGCCCGTGGTCGACGAGGATCGGATACACCCGGTCTCCCAGCGCTTCCCGCAGGAGGAGCGCGGTGACCGAGGAGTCCACCCCGCCGGAAAGCGCGCAGACGACGGCCCCGACCGGCGCTTGCTTGCGAATCTGCGCGACCTTCTCTTGCCGGAAGGAAGCCATCGTCCAGTCCGGCTTGACGCCGCAGACGCGGAACAGAAAATTCTCGAGGATCGCCGATCCGTGCTCGGTGTGGCGGACTTCCGGGTGAAACTGCAACGCGTAGATCCGGCGCTCGGGATTCTCGAACGCCGCGATCGGGCTCGAATCGGAGCGTCCGATCACTCGAAAGCCAGCGGGAGGCTTCGCGACCGAGTCGCCGTGGTTCATCCAGACGGTCTGACGCTCTTCGAGCCCGGCAAAGAGCGGCGAGTCGGCGACGACCCGGACGACCGCGCGCCCGTACTCGCGCCCCTTGGGAACGACTTCTCCGCCGAGGGCGTGCGCGACCCACTGCATGCCGTAGCAGAGACCGAGCGTGGGGAGACCCTGATCGAGCAGGTTCGGAATCGGCTTCGGAGCGCCGGTCTCGTAGACGCTCTGCGGCCCGCCCGAGAGAATGATCCCCGCCGGGTTCCAGGAACGGATCTCTTCCGCCGAGGCATCGGGCCGCAGCACGACCGAGAACACTCGCGCCTCGCGAATGCGCCGCGCGATGAGCTGCGTGTACTGGCCGCCGAAGTCGAGAATGACGATCGAGTTGGAGGAGCTCTTCACGCGGGCCTCATCCGGGAGAGCCACGCGAGCGGACCAGCCAGAATCGCCGCCGGGATGACCGCCAGAGCGGCCGCCGCGAATGGCGCGGCCGCCACCAGCAGCGGCGCGACGAGCGCTCCGGGCGCGAGACGGCTCGCGCTCTTCTCGCCGAACAGGACGAGCGGTCCGGTCGCGGCGATGAAGAGCACCGCGAACGTGCCGGCGAACGTGCGCCGGTAAACCGACGGCTTCGGCGGATGGGGCCGGCCGAAGAGGCCCCGCTCGGCGAGAGCCACGAACAAACCCAGCAGAAGGGCCATCACGTACGCCGGAAGAAAAAAGATCACGGACTGCTCGACGAAGCGAGCCTCCGGGCTCGCCGCGACCCGGTGGCCTTCCGACCACTCCTGGAAAAACGCGTAGGTCCCGAACCCCGGATCCTGCCGGCCGTGAGTCAGGAGGAAGAGGAGGACGCCCACGAGGAAAGCCGACGGCAGGAGCAGCGCGGCCTGGCGGAGAAACGTCACGTCCCGACAGATTCTACACGGCTCCCACTCGGCGCATAGAATGCCGCCCGCGTGACCCTGCGCCGATCCACGAAAATCTGGGCGCTCGTGTTCGCCGGTTCCGCGGCGGTCTCCGGCGTGCTCCATTCGTCCGCTCGAGACTCCGGGTGCGCCGGCCTCTTCTTCACGAACGTCGCGATCCTCTCCGCCGTCGTCCTTCTCTACCGAGGAGTACGCGCACTCTTCCGAGTCATCGTCCGACGCACGGCGCTGCGTCTGGCCTTCTCCTACTTTCTGATCGGCGTCGTTCCGATCCCGCTGACCGCGGCGTTGCTGTGCGCGGGGGCCTACCTTCTCTCGCACCGCATCATTGCGACCCGTCTTCGCAGAGAGGTCGCGGCGGCGGTCGAAGCGGCCGCGGCCGCCCCGGGCACCCCATCGATTCGGGTCCGCGACGGAGTCGTGGCGTCCTCGGACATTGCGTTTCTTTCCGCCGGCACCGCGGTCTCCTGGGCGTCGGCCACCGATCTTCCGCGGCCGGTTCTCGACGGGGACAAGATCTGGTTCGCCATTCCGGCGGGGGCCGGCAAGCCGGAAACGGGTTCCTTGCGATTCGTCCTCTTCAACGATCCGTCTTCCGGCCTCCTGCAACGGGTCTCAGACTCTTCGGGCTACGAGGTCCGGGTCAGCACGGGAAGCGGCCGTACGACTGCCGAGGGATATCAGCTCCATGTCGGGAAGGACTCCCGCCAGGAGCTGGAACGGTCCGCCCGTCCCCACCGCCCGGAACCGGAGCGTCGGACCTGGAAGACGCGCGAGTGGCTCGTCGGCCTGTTCCTGGAAAAACCGCTCGCTTCCTATGGCGAATCCTCCTCGTCCGACCGGTACGTCATCTTCGTCGGTCTGACGTCGCCGCGAGTTCTCTACGGGCAGCTCTTCGAGCAGGGAGCTCCGGAGATCGGGCGTGTGTTCTGGGCGATCCTCGGCGCGCTGGCGATCTCGCTTTTCTTCGTCTACCTGATCGCGCTCGCGATTGCGTTCGTTCTCGTGGGATCGATCGCCCGCAACGTCAACCGGATGACGCGAGCCGCGGACGAAATCGCGCGCGGCAACTTCGCGGTCCGCGTCCAGACCAAGTCCCGCGACCAGATCGGGGACCTCGCGCGCTCCTTCGACGGCATGGCCGCTTCGATCCAGCGGCTGCTCGCCGAGACCGCGGAGAAGAAGAGGCTCGAGGGAGAGATCGCCACCGCCCGAACGATCCAGCAGAAGCTCCTGCCCCCACCCGAGGCGTCTCTCGCGGGGTTCGAGCTTCTGGCCCACTTCCAGCCCGTCGCCGACATCGGGGGCGACTACTACGACTACCTGGCCATGCCGGACGGACGGACGGCCGTCGCGATCGGCGACGTTTCGGGCCATGGGCTCCCGACCGGCCTCCTCGTGGCGATGGCGAAAGCCGCCCTCACCACTCAGATCGAATCGGGCTTGAGCGGCCCGGCGCTCTTCGTCCGGTTGAACGACCTGATCCACCGCTCGACCGATTCTCGAAACTACATGACCCTCTCGCTGGTTGCCCACAATCTGGCGACGAGAGAGATCGAGCTCACCAACGCGGGGCAGCTCGGCCCCTATCGAATCTCCGCCGGCCTGGTCGAATCGCTAGCGCTCCCCTCGTTTCCGCTTGGCATCCGCGAGAGGACCGATTTTCCCGATCGCGTGATCCGCCTCTCCCCGGGCGACCGACTCGTGCTCCTGACCGACGGGCTCGTCGAAGCGTCAAACGGTTCCGGAGAGCCTTTCGGCTTCGAGCGGCTGGAGGCTCTCCTCCAGAAAGAGTCCGACTCCGACGCAGCCCGGATCAAGGAAGCGATCCTCCAGGCGGTCGCGTCCCATTCGGGGTCAGCGCCTCCGGACGACGACCGCACCCTGGTGATCTTGACGTTTCGCTAAGTCCCGTCCGGTCAGGGGTGAGTCCCCGCGAGCGCAGCGCGATGCGGTCTGGCCGTCTGCTGCTGCCGGCATAATTCTTTGTTTCTGAAACTACTCAGGCGACAATCGAGCGAGCAAAGCCAGCCGACTCGCGGCGACAGTGGCCTGGGCTCGCCGCGCAGCCGCCGGCGGCTTGCCGAATCTGCCACCGGGCGTCGGCCGGAAACTGAGGAGCGAGTTGACGACGAGGACAAACGCAAGCGACTTCGATTTCAGAGGGTCGGAACAGTGGGCGGTCATCCTCGGAGGATCTTCCGGGTTCGGCCTCGCGACCGCCAAGCGGCTCGCCCGCGCCGGTCTCCACATCGTGATCGGGCACAAGGACCGGGAATCGGCGGTCGCGACCGAGCTCCAGCCTCATTTCGACGAGATCCGGTCGGAAGGGGTCGAACTCGTGACGCACAACGGCAACCTGTTCGAGGACGAGGAGCGGGGAGCGCTGCTCGAGAAGATCGAGTCCCGGACGGGCCGCGACCGAGTCCATCTCTTCCTTCATTCGATCGCCGCGGGAAGCTGCCGGGCGATTTCGGACGATTCGGGCGTCGATGGGCGCGGGAAGGCGCTCGAGGCGCTCGCGCAAGCGCTCGCGGAGGCGGGAGCCGCCGTCACCCCCGAACGGCTCCGGGGCGCGGTCAACGTCGCGTTCCACGACAAGGGCTGCGACCACCTCTATACCCTCGCCGACACGCGGATTCCGGCGGGCGGCGACGTCTTGTCCGAAGAGGATCTCGCGCGGACGATCGCGATGATGGGTTACGACTATCTCCTCTGGGGACGCGAGCTTCACGCCCGAGGACTCCTCACGCGGACCGCGCGGCTCGTCGCGCTCACCTCCGAAGGAAATGCGGTCGCCTGGCGCGGCTATGCGGCCGTGTCCGCCGCGAAAGCGACTCTCGAATCGGTCTGCCGCTCGATGGCGCTCGAGCTCGCTCCCTTCGGCGTGCGTTCCTACGTCGTCCAGGCCGGGATCACCGACACGCCCGCGGGCGCGGCGATACCGGGCTTCGACCTCATGAAAGCGCGCGCGCGGCTCCGCAACCCCTTCCACAGACTGACCCGCCCCGAGGACGTGGCGAATGCGATCTACGGGCTGTGCCTTCCGATGTTCGACTGGGCCAACGGAACGGTGATCCGCGTCGACGGCGGAGAAGCGATCTCCGGGGCGTAGCTCGCGATGACCGATATCGCGATCGTGACCGGAGCCTCCGGCGGAATCGGCAGCGCCATCGCGCGCATGATCCACTCGCGCAGCGGCGGGGAGCTCCGCATCGCGCTGCACTGCCACCGCAACC
>DATDNV010000413.1:0-2529 GCA_036518075.1 Thermoanaerobaculia bacterium | reverse complement strand
GCTTCTCGACGCTCGAGGCGATCTGCGTCGCGCTCTCCTGCCAGCCCGGCGACCTCCTCCGGTTCGAACCGGAGCAGTAGCTGACTGTGCTACGCGTCGTCTGGGAAGAGCCGATCTTCACCGATCGCAGTCGCTAGCCATCACCGAGTCAGCTCCCTCGGCTTCCCGGTCTTCGGGCGCGCCACCGGCCCAGCGCCGGTCCGGCCACCGTCCTGGCGAGCCCGCTTGAGGTCCTCGTCGGACAGGATGCGAGCGTCAGGATCGGCGGCGGCGGAGCCCTGAGGCTGGAACCGCAGCGCGTCCATGTACGGAGTGGGAAGCTTGCGCCGATAGTCGAGGACTTCTTTGCCATAGTAGGCGCGGGCCTCCTGCCAGGTCTTGGTACCGATCACGATGTCGTGCATCAGGTTGAGGGCCAGGGAGTTCGCCTGTACGTCGTGGCAACGGGCGGACGCTTCGCCGGTGGTGCGGTTGATGACCACGCTGCCGTCGAACAGGTCGATGGATGTGAGCTTCTCCGGCGGAACGCGGTACTCGATGACCGACTCCACCACGTCGGAATGCGGTGTGGGAAAGTTATGAAGGTGATGGGCTTTCGACGCGACGATCCGCTTCCACGCACCCCGTTTGTGCCAGACCAGAAACGAGTCCGTCGCCTCGTCGGGCTCGCCGTACTGATCGATCACCAACTGAGTGGCTTCCCGGGATTGCTCGGGCCACTGCTGAATGAGCTGCGATGATTTGACTGCCATGATTTCCTCCTTTCCTGCTTCTCATGCGCGCTGCGCGGCATGACTTCTTGGGGAGCGGCGGCGCCCGGGGAATCAACGTCGGACGCCGCCGTCGCTCAGATCGGCCGAATCAGACTGCAGTCTCGGACGGTGTGAGACTTGGGCTCAGACTTGCGGCCGAGCTCCGGCACGTCCGCGATCTTTGCCGCGCACCTCCCGCGCCGCTTCCGATTTGCCCGCCGGCCTCTGAACGAATTCCAGCAGGTCGGCGTTGACCTGATCCTGAAGTGTGGCCGTGAGGCCGTGAGGCGCCCCCGGATAATAGATTTCCCGCGCGCCTTTGATGAGCCTGGCTGATTTCTTCGCCGAGTCCTTGACGGGAACGATCTGGTCATCCTCGCCGTGCATGACAAGGGTCGGGACATCGAACTTCTTGAGATCCTCGGTGAAATCGGTCTCGGAGAACGCCTTGATGCTTTCGTAGGCGTTCTTGAGACCCGCCTGCATGCTCCAGAGCCAGAACTGATCCAGGGTTCCCTGGGAGACTTTGGCGCCCGGCCTGTTGGCGCCATAGAACAATGGAGCCAAGTCCTTGTAGAACTGCGAGCGGTCCTTGTAGAGGCCGCTTCGCATGTTGTCGAACACCTCCATCGGCAGACCCTCCGGATTGGCCGCGGTCTTCAGCATGAGCGGCGGCACGGCGGCGATGAGGACCGCACAGGCGACCCGCTTCGTCCCGTGGCGGCCGATGTAGCGCGCGACTTCCCCGCCTCCGGTGGAGTGGCCCACCAGCGTAGCGTCCTTGAGATCGAGCGCCTCGATCACGGCCGCAAGGTCGTCGGCATAGCCGTTCATGTCGTTCCCGGATGAGGCCTGGCTGGACCGGCCGTGGCCACGCCGATCATGCGCGACGACGCGGAAGCCGTTTTGCGCCAGGAACAGCATCTGGCCATCCCAGGCGTCGGAGCTCAGGGGCCAGCCGTGCGAAAACGTGACGACGGGGCCTTTGCCCCAGTCTTTGTAATAGATCTGTGTGCCATCTTTGGTCGTGATGTTGCTCATGAGTCTTCTCCTTTCTTGCGGTTGAAAGACGTTTCGGCGTTTCCTGTATCGACGCGTCTGCTCATCTGTAATCAGGCGTGGCTCGCCTGCCCGTCCGGCACGTCACTCCTTCCAGGGGCTTTGCGCGAGCAGATCCGCCCACGTCGGAACTCGAAGGTCGGGGGCGTGGGAATGAACCACGACCTCGAGAAACGTGCCGGGGACGAATTGAGGCTTGCGCCGCGCGCACTTCACAAGCAAGTCCGTGGCCGACGAGATGAGGTCCAGGCGCGGATACTCGCTGACGATCTGCTCGACCCTCTCCGGGCCGACGTCCGGAAGCCGCGTGCCCAGAAAGTCCGCGCTGACGCCCAAAAAAGTGAGAGCGGTTTCCGGGCCCTTGCGAAGGGCGATGCCGAAGCTGCTGTTGAGCGCAATCGCATCCCACACGACGTCGGCTTTCTTTTCGTCCAGTCCGCGCTCGACGAGAAAAGCGCGAGCTCGGTCTGCCCCCTCCAACTCAAACCGTTGGTTTCCGTCCAAATAAGAGTCGGTCAGGCCCAGGTCATGCAGCATGGCGGACAGATAGAGAAGCTCGCGGTCGTACTGCAGGCCGTCGCGCTTGCCGATCGCGTCGGCAAACAGGAAGCTCCGCGCGCAATGGTTGAAGAGGAAGACCGGCGACAGGTCGGCAACGAGCCCCGTGGCCAGCTGACACAGCTCGTTGTCGGGTGCGCCAACAGGAACGGAAACGGCG
>DATDNV010000412.1:0-3171 GCA_036518075.1 Thermoanaerobaculia bacterium | reverse complement strand
ATGCGGAGTCCGCCGCCCGCGGCAAGGGCCCAGATCTTGGGGAAGGTTTCGAGGATGGCTTCGTAGGGAATTCCGCCACCGCCGCTTCCATAGATCTCGAGACCCGAGCTACGCAATGCGGCCGCAGACAGCGAAATCGACGCGCCAGCCATTTCACCGATTTCAATGAGGCGAATCGCAGGTCCTTCAGCCGTCAGGTCATGGCCCGTCAATGCGCTCAACAGAATTTCAGTCGGATGTCCCCACAGGTAGTCGAGAATGACGTCGAAACGGCTTTTGCGAAATTCATCGAGAAAACCCTGTCTGAGCTCCGGATCGGGCTTACCGAGCGATATGGTTGCGTCAGCTCCAAGATCACGCAACGTCTTCAATGCCCTTTTGTTTCGGCCGGCACCCACGACTCGGCCAGCGCCGAGATGCCTGGCGACCTGAATCGCGAGTTTGCCCGCGACGCCGGTCGCGCCCAGAATGAGGACCGTTTCGCCAGGCTTGAGTTCCGCTCGCCAGACGAGTGCGAGCCACGACGAGAGGGCGGGATTCGGTAAAGCTGCTGCGAAAACGTCGCCGATGCTGTCCGGGACCGGCTGGCACCACGCCCGCGACACCACGCTGCGCTCGGCCATCATGCCGTATGGTTGTCGACAGCCTCCGCAGAACACACGGCTGCCATCGTCGAGCATTCCTACCCCGTCTATGCCACAGACGACCGGGAACTCACGGTAGCTGTCGTAGTGGGAGCCACTGGCCATCATCCTGTCCACGTTCTTCAGAGAGGCCGCTTTGACCTGGACGATGACCTCGCCATCCGCTGGTCGTGGATCGGGGAAATTTTCGAATCGAGGCACATTTCCGAGGGAGTGGAGGACCGCAGCTTTCATCGCCCGCCCACCGGCACTCCTGGTAACGGGTCAAGCGACACGGCTCGGACTAACAAGCCGATGGCTACTTTCTCGGCTCATACCGCATCGCCACCGCCCCCGAGCGGAACTCCAGCCGGCTCACGAGCTTCAGGTCCACGAGCCTCGTTAGCCCCGCGAACAAGGTCGGCCCATGGCCCACGAGCCTGGGGTGCACCACGAACTCGTACTCATCGATCAGTCCAAGCTCCGCCAACGCCAGCGGGAGGTTCACGCCTCCCGTGAACAGCCCCTTACCTGACTCCTGCTTGAGCTGCTGAACGGCCTTCCCCAGATCCCCGCGCACAAGCTCCGCGTTCCAATCGACCCGGTCCAGGGTGCTCGACACGACGTACTTCCTTTTCGCGTCGATCGTCCGGGCGAAGGGTTCCATCCAATCAGGCCTGGCTCCAGGCGGCCCCGGCGACCGCCAGCCTGACTCCATCATTTGATAAGTCACCCGGCCAAAAAGGAGGGCGTCTGCCTGGTCGAGATTCTCGACCGCGTGACGGTGCAAGTCTTCGTCCGCGATCATCACTCGATGATCGCAACACCCGTCAAGTGTGACGTTGATGGAATATCGAAGAGGTCGCATTACGTCAGAGTACGGATCGCCAAAGGGTGGCCGAGGATCCAGAGCATGCCGAAAACGCGGTTCATCCCTCCTCCTCACTTTCCATCGCGGGCCGGCCTGACGTCTCCCAGGACAGAGTTCTAGCCTTCAACCTCCAGCGAGGTCCGCCGGGCTTGATACGGCGATCACCTGCTCAAACGATACGCCTCCCAGGCTTGGGGGCTCAAGCTGAGGAGAGGAGGCCGGAGCTAGATCGCCTTGTCGTAGATCCGGTAGGTCTTGTAGAGCTTGCCGCCCCAGTACTCGGCGGTTTTGATGATGGCGTCGTTGTCTTCGAGCAGCCAGGAGACTTCGCAGCCGGTGTAGCCCTTCTTCAGGCTCTCGCGCAGGCCGTTCACGAACATGATTGCCTGGACGCCGCGCTGCCGGTAGTTCTTCTTGATGCCGAGCGTGAGCACCCGGATCGTCTTGATCTTTTTCGTCGCCAAAAGGAACTTCAGCCAGCCGAATGGCAGGAGATAGCCGCGACACGGTTTCATCGCGACGTTGTAGTCGGGCAGCGTCAGACAGAAGCCAATCGGCTCGAGCCTTCCATCGGGATGACGGAGTTCGGCAAGGCAGAGGAAATCCTCGACGAGAAGAGGCTTCAAACGGCTCGCCATGTAGTCCATCTCGGCCGGCGTCATCGGCACGAAGCCCCAGTTCTTCTCCCAGGCTTCGTTGTAGACGTCGCGTACTTTCGGCAGGTCCTCCGCGAGCGATTTCTTGGAAATCGTGCGCACGGTGACCTGAGGTTCGTTCTTCGCGACGCGATCGGAGATCTTCTCCAGGCGCTTCATGATGTCGGGCTTGATGTCGAACCAGTAGGCGAGAAGGTCCTTGGCTTTCTTGAATCCCGCGCCCTCGACGAGACTCGGGTAGTAGCGCCGGTTGAAGGTCATCATCAGGACGGGGTCGGAATCGAATGCGTCGACCAGGAGCCCGGCCTCGTCGTTCAAGGAAGGATTCGCAGGCCCGCGAAGCATCTTCATGCCGCGCTCGTTCGCCCACGCTGTCACTCGTCCGAAAAGCGCGTTCGCGATGGCGGGATCGTTTTCCGACTCGAAGTAGCCGAAGAACGCGGTCTTCTCACCGTGGAAATCGTTGTGCGCCTGGTCGAGTATCGCGGCGATGCGGCCGACGTCCTCGCCGTTCTTGCGCGCGATGAAGAGCTGCATCTCCGCATGCTCGAAGAAGGGGTTCTGATCGACGAAGACCTTCGCAAGGTCGTCGCGCAGCGGCGGCACCCAGTGAGGGTCATCCTTGTAGATCCGGTCGGCGACGTTGAAGAAGCGGCGAAGGTCGCTCTTAGAGCGAGTGATGGGAGCGATCTCGATTGGCGGCATACGGGAAAGTTATCAGTTATCAGTCATCGGCCTAAATTTCTGACCCTTGTCCATGCTGTTTGTTTTCGGTCGCGGCGTGCGAAGTCTCAGCGCACCCGGCCACCGAAGGCAAACTCCCAGGAGTAGGGAACGCCGGCCGGGGGCCGGCGGTAACTAACCGAGCGGAACGACTCGCGTTGCGGGAGCCGGAACGCACGAGCGACCGGATTGCGCGCGATCGAGGGCGTTCTGCCGAGTCGCGAGCGGGTGGCGTGAGCCAGGTCCCGAAAAAGCGAAGGCGACGTTAGACCGGGACGGCTCGAACGAGGCCGACTTC
>DATDNV010000411.1:0-12211 GCA_036518075.1 Thermoanaerobaculia bacterium | reverse complement strand
TCTAAAACACTCCGGTCCGGGACTCGTATGCACACCCGGGGTCCCGGTCTGCCCGGGGCTATAGGAGGTTAGGTATGGCACGCCTCGTTCGCCTGCTGGCTCTCGTCCTGTTTCTCGCGGTATCCGTCCCCGCATTCGGCTTCGAAGGCATCACGCTCCCTCCGAGCGGCGATAACTTCCCCGCGTCGGTGAGTCAGGGAGTCGGCCCCGCCCGGATCACGATCGAGTACTCGAGCCCTCGCGTCGTCCGCGGCACCAACGACCGGCGCGGCAAGATCTGGGGCGAGCTCGTTCCCTGGGGGATGACCGATCTCGGATTCAACAACTGTAAGGATTGCCCTTGGCGCGCTGGCTCGAACGAAAATACGACGTTCGCGGTCAACTACGACGTCAAGGTGCAGGGCCAGCCGCTCAAGGCCGGAAAGTACGGCCTCCACATGATTCCCGGCCAGGACGAGTGGACGATCATCTTCTCCAAAGACGCGGGTGCCTGGGGAAGCTTCTGGTACGACCCGAAGCTGGATGTCCTGCGCGTCAAGACCAAGGCGTCCAAGAACGACTACCACGAGTGGCTGACGTACGAGTTCATCGAACGGGAGCCGAAGAAGGCGACCGTGGCGCTCGAGTGGGAAGAGCTCAAGGTTCCGTTCACGATCACGCTCGACAACGCGATGGACCTGTGGGCGGACAACGTCCGCGAGCAGCTTCGCGGGTCGGCTGGGTTCTTCTGGCAGAACTGGGATATGGCCGCTAACTTCTGCGCTCAGAACAAGGTCAACCTCGCCGAAGGCTTGACGTGGGCGCAGCGGGCCGTCTCGGATCAGACCTGGGTCGGAGGTGTGGAGAACTTCACGACCCTCTCGACTCTGTCCCGCCTCCAGGCGGCGAACGGGAAAGATCAGGACGCGGCGAAGACCTTCGAAAAAGCGATCAACCACCCGACCGCCACTCCGATCCAGATCCACGGCGCGGCGCGGCAGCTGCTCACGGACGGCAAGAAAGACGAGGCGGTACGGGTCTTCCAGCTCAACGCAAAGCGATACCCCAACCAGTGGCCGGTCCACGTCGGCTTGATGCGGGCCTACTCGGCGCAGGGCGACTACAAAAAGGCGCTTGCAGAAGCCAAGCTCGCTGTGGTCCAGGCGCCGGATGCGGGCAACAAGAAGAACCTGGAGAACTCGATCAAGCTGCTCGAGCAAGGCAAAGACGTCAACTGAGATCGGGCTCGTCCCGACGGACCCGGCGGCTTCTCTTCCGCGCTCGACTCGGCGGAGGGGAAGCCGTCGCGGTGTTTAACGGTTGTCTTGGCCGCGTCGCCACGAAGCCGCCGTCATGTCTTCGGCGTCCGGGACGCAGCCTTCGAGAAGGCGGATTACTGGAAGTACCCGTTGACGTCCAGGATGAAGTCAACGGTGCCGGAGCCTTGCGCGCACTGGACCGTGATGACGCCGCCGGCGTTGGGCAGGAGGATGGCGTTATTGGCCCTGGTCTGGCCGGCGCTGTAGTCGATCGTGGCTGTGTTGGGGTTCGCCGTGCCGGAAGCGTAGAGAACGAGCTGGCCCGCCGTGGTCGGCTGCGTGATCGTCACGTTGATCGAAATCACCTGAGCCGTCCCGGGCACGCCGCATCCGTTGGTGATCGTGAAGTCGCGGGTTGCGCCTGCCACGAGCGCGGGTCCTCCCAGCGGACCGTCGGGATTGCGCGTGTCGATCAACCGGCACGGCTCGACCGTGAAGAAGTCGAAACCGGCGACGTTCGGCGTGGGCGTCGGCGTGGGCGTCGGAGTGTTGGTGCGCGTGAAGGTCATCGTGGGCGTGGCCGTGAAGGTCGGGCTCATCGTGGGCGTGCGCGTCGGAGTGAACGTTCGCGTCGGCGTCGGTGTAAAGCTCGGGGTGAAGGTTCGAGTCGGTGTGAACGTCGACGTGCGAGTGGGAGTAAACGTCGGCGTGAAAGTCGCGGTGGGTCCACCCAGGGTGATATTGAGAAGGTTGTTGCCGGTGGCGCATTGCGCGTCGGGGTTGCAGACCTGGATGTTCTTGAGTCCCGTCGAGGCGCCGACCGTATTGATGTTGAGGGTCACGGACGTCGGACTGTTGTAGGTCACGCTGTTGACGACGACGCCTCCGGTCACCGTCGCGCTGACGTGGCTGAAGGCGAGGGCCGGCGAGGAGAGATTGGCGCCGGGATCGTAGAAGCCCGAGCCCGAGCTGGACGTTCCGGTCACGACGACGTTGACCGAGGAGAGTCCCGTTGCGACACCTCCCGGATGGTCGGTGCTCGAAGGAGTCGCCGGCGGCGGAGCGATCAGCTTCACGACCCGAACGCCGTACGAGTTGGTCGAGTTGCAAAACTCCTGGATCGTCCACATCGTCATGTCGTCGAGCGGGTCGAGGCTCGTAAACGAGTAGTCGCCCCAGCGCCGGCCATCTGGCCCTCCGGGGTCGGCAGCCGGGTTATATGCGGTGGAGCTCGAGGTCAAGAATGCGATGGACTCCATGGTTCCGAGCGTGTCCCCGGCGAGGCGTCCCACCGTGGCGCCGTTGACGCGAAATGGAGCTCCAGCGGCGCTGAAACCGAGTGCGGCGTGCCCTTGCCCCGAGACCATGATCGAGGGCATCCAGTACTGATTCGCGGCGGCCTCCGTGGAAGCGCTGTCGAAAACCGTGCCTGACTGCGTCACTGTTGGAGTCCCAGACCCGACAGGGACATTCAATTCGTACCAACGAACCCCGTCGCGTCGCTGTGAGTTGGTGCCCGAAGCGACTCCGGCGGAGGTGACGGCGATGCCATGCGCAGTCCAGAGGAAGCCGTTGCGGACATGCGCTGCGAAGAGCCGATCCATGAGTGAGTCGAGCCTGCCGTTGCTCCCTCCGGTATTTCCCTTGTGATCAACGGGGATCGCGGCGGACGTCGAATTTACGGTGATCAAGATGTTGGCCGAGATCGACGGCGAAGTGCCTGGGTTCGCCACGCGCCGCATCACCAATTCACCAAACAGGCTGTTGCTGACGCCGATGAAGTAGCCCTCATTCGATGACGGCGAGAAATTGTCCACACCTCTTGGCGCAAAAGGCCCATCTGAGGACCCGTTGGGAACAACATTGCGAAATGCTGTAGCGACAATGGGGCCGGTGCTCAGCACCGAGGACTTCCTGATGACGAATACAGAGCAATCAGTAAAGTTTCCCGTCGTGGCATCGAACATGTTGCCGCCCATATAAAGCGCATTCGCGTCCACGCCGAGCGAGGGATAGTCGAGAAACTCGTTGGTGTTGGCCCCTCCGACCGTGTTCTGCTGGAGAAAGAAAAATGTCCAGACGGTGCTTCCGGTGATCGTTCCGGCGCTCGCCGCGTCGGAGACGGCGATAAGCCACCGATTCGGAGCGGTCGTGACGCACTGTCCGTCGGTGCAGGGGATGTCGATGATGGAGAGAAACCAGCGCGCCGACAGCCGGTCGTAGCGGATCTGGGGATCGCTCGTGAAGTTGAAAAGGATGGATCCCGAGACCGGCGTCATCACCGAAGAGAAAAAGTTGTCGGGATTGGCGTCGAGCACTCCGTCGGCGACACCGGTCGTCTTGCTGAAGGAGCGGATCCGGCCGTTGATGAAGACGATGAACTGCGTCGGCCCGATTTCGCCCATCGTGTCCGGGGGGAAAGCGCCGCCGGCGTCGGCGAGCGTGGCACCGGTGAAGCTCGTTCCGGGAACTTGAGGGGTCTCCGGCGATATCGCCGGAGACTTGGAGAGGAGAGTCGGATGCGCGACACCTGGAACGGAGGCCGGGTTTTGGGGCAATCCCGAGCGATCGACCTCATGCTCCGGCTTCCTGGGACGAGGCTTTTGTGGAAGCCGATCCGCGAATCGCTGGCCCGACATGATGTCGCTGACCGTCCGGCTGATTCCCGCGGGTCCGGTCCAAGGAACTCCCGCCGTATACCCGGGGGGGACGCCTCCCGAGCCGCGCTGGCCGAGGATCGGAGCGCCCGCGGACAACGCGAGCAGAGCGAGCGCGCCGAACGAGAGTCGCGCGGCGGTGATTCGCGGGGTCGATGACCGTTTCTGCGCTCGCAGGGCTCGCTCTCCGTTCTTTGTGTCGAACTTTTGGTCTTATTCGACGGCGCGAATGGCTTTCGTCCGTGTCCTTAGCGGCACTTTCGGACTCTCGGGTTCTCTCCCAGCACCAGGGAATAGGTCCCTAAGGTCTCGTTAGAGCCTGAAAGTGTAACCCAAAGGGTCATCGCAGAGCCCTGGAGCTTGCCTGAGTAGACGGCGGGTTGACTCTTCGGCTCGTGTCCGAGCCGAATCGGTCCGTGTGATTCGTGAACGAAAACTCCTTTGATTTCAAAGCGTCCCTCTCCGTCAATCGGGATCGGCTCCGGGATGGAGCCGTGGGCACAGTCGAAATCGAGCACGCCTCCCTTCTCGCCGACCTCCATGCGGACGTGGTCGCCGCCCCAGGTCCCTCGGGCGACTCTGCGGGTTTCCGGGCTCGGCGTGGTCTCTTCTCCCGGGCTCGGAGTGGCGGTCGGCTCGGGATCGCGTCTCGGAGTGATCTGGGCGCGAGCCGGGTCCCGGAGCGTGGCGAGCACCAGCGCCCCCGCGGCAAAGAATGCGGCGGTTCGAAGCCTCACGCCGTCACGGTCCGTTCGCCGAGGGCGGTTGTCCCGCGCATACAATATGTATATTGTTTAACGCTCCCGAAGCTTGGAGAGAGCGGAGGCGACCCTTTGCCTTCGGCTGGCGCGAAAAGGCCGGGGCCTCGGCCTTCGCCCGAAGGACGGCCGTTCGGGAGCGGCCCGGTTGAGTCATAGTTAGCCTAGCCAGGTTCAGCCAGTCCTCTTCTTAAGAGAACGAACGTGCACCCGAAAGGTTTCTTGCGGTGGTTATCCGGGATCTGGGGCCGCGTCCATTTCGCCTACCGGCTCCTGTTGCCCTGCCGTTTCGCGATCCTGGTCCTGGCGGTCGTTCTCTTCCTTCTGATCGTCACCGAGCAGGGGCCGGAAAGCCTTCGGGTCATGGCGGAGTTTGGCGACAGGACCCAGGCCGGGGCGCGGGAGCCTTATCTTCTCCGTCTCTTTCTGTTCCTTACGGGGTCGGTCCTCTTTGCCTCGGCCTCCTGGTATTTCAGCCGGCAGGCGTTTCTCCTGATCCCACCTCCGGAGCTGCGCCCGAACCAGGGCGAGCGCCTCTTTCGATGGGCCCCGCGCGTCCTGGGTGTGTTCTCGCTGGCCAGCTCGGCGCTCGCGCTCTGGGTCGCCGCGGACCAGTACGACATCGACAAGGCGCTCCAGCAGGTGCCGTCTCCGCGCCTCCTCCTGAGGCTCCTGGCGATCTTCTTTCTTCTCGTCGGCATCGGGTTCGGCTTCCTCGTGTGGAAGCGCCGCTCGCTCTTCCACCTGCCGCCGCTGACCGTTCCCGAGCGGGGGCAGCGGGTCAAGCAGCTGCCCGCCACGACGCAGAACGTGATCGCATTCAGCCTCGTCGTGACACTCGTTCTCTTCGGCTGGATCATCCTCGACCCGATCGGACTGACCGCCTTCGTGGCGACTCCCACCGTCATCCTTTTCTGTTCGGCAATCTGGGTCTTCGCGGGAACGATGCTCGTGATCGCGGCGGAACGAATTCGCCTGCCCCTGTTCACCGCGCTCCTCGTCCTCCTGATCGTCTCGTCGCGATCGAACGACAACCACCGGGTTCGCGCGCTCGGGAAGGCCGACTCGCGATCCGATCTCGCGGCCGCAACCCGGAGCTGGATCTCCTGGATGGATGCGCGCTATCCGGAGGAGGGCCGGCACCCTCTCTTCATCGTGGCGACGGAGGGGGGCGGACTGAGAGCCGCGTACTGGACTGCGGCCGTGTTGTCCGAAATTCAGACGAAGTTCTCGACTTTTTCGGATCACTGCTTCGCGATCAGCGGGGTCTCGGGGGGATCGCTCGGCGCGGCCGTCTTCTCCGGTCTGCTGACCGCGAAACCGAGCGATTTTCGAAAAGCGGCCGGAGGCGTATTGAGCCGCGATTTTCTGGCGCCGACGACGGCGCGAATGCTGGGAGCCGATCTACCCCAGCAATTCCTGTTTCTGCCTATTCTTCCCGACCGCGCCGACGCGATCGAGCGCGCGTGGCAGAACGCCTGGGTGGATGCCTTTCCCGGCGCCCCTCGAGACGTCTTTACACGCCCCTTTCTGGACCTTTCCCGGGAGCACCGCCCGCTTCTTTTTCTCAACGGGACCGAAGTGGAGACCGGCAGGCGCGTCATCTTCAGCCCGATCAACGTCGAGCTGCCGGCGGAGGGCCCTGACCCGTTCACCTTCAAGAACGCGGAGGATGGAATCGAGATGCTGGGCGGCGATCTTTCGGCCAGCGGCGCGGTGCTGATGAGCGCGCGCTTCACCTACGTGAGCCCGGCGGGCACGGTCCACTCCAAGCGGACGCTGCTCGACGGCACGGTGCGGCGATCCGTGCATCGAGTCGTGGACGGAGGCTATTTCGAGAATTCCGGCGCCGCCACCGCCGTCGAGGTCCTGGAATTCCTGCAGTCTGCGGGCTCCTGGCGCGATCGCGTCGCGCCCCACGTGATCCTGATCACGCACTCGGAGAAGACTCTTCCGAGCAGCGAGTTTCTGAGCGAGGAGCTGGCGCCCCTTCGGGCTTTGTTCGCCACGCGGGTCGCCAGGGGCGACGGCGCGGTCGCCGAACTGCGGGCGGCCGCCGGCGTCGGATGGACCAGGTTCGAGCTCAAGACCGATCAGGGAGTGCCGCTGCCGCTCGGCTGGCTTCTCTCCGCGCAGGCGCGGCGCGCGATCGACGACGCCGTCGACCGATCCGAAGAGAACCTGGCCGCAACCGCGCAGATTGGAAGCGTTCTGACGGTGCCGCCGATCGCGGCCCCCGAGTTGCCTCCCATACCGTCGACTGAGCAACTGGCGCGGCCAAGACCGTCTTCGCGTTCGATCGCGTCCGCGATCCAGCAGATCGTCCAGGGCCACTGAGGAGTGGCGGCGAGCCAGTTATAGAGTTTCGGGACGGTGCGAAAAGAGACGGCGGAATCGCGGGTCGAAGCGCGCTGGCCGGCGTTGATCGCGGTCGTGACTCTTGGGGGCCTCTATCTCGCCCTTCCTCCGAACCTCCTCGTCGGCCCGCGCTGGCTGTACCCGGTGGTTGTTGCGGGACTCGTCATCCCGATCCTCGCTCTCCATCGGATGGGGAGGCATGACCTCGACCGAAGGCTGGGCTACATCCTGAGCGGAGTCCTGACTCTGATGCTCCTCCTTTCCCTGATCCTTCTGATCACGGCGCTCCCGTCGCGAAAAGAGGATCCCCTTTCGCTGCTGCAGTCGGCGGCCGCTCTCTGGGTGACGAACGTCATCGTTTTTGCCCTCTGGTACTGGAGGCTCGATGCGGGCGGCCCGCACCAGCGCGAATCACGGAAGGGTCATACCCACGGGGCATTTTTCTTCCCTCAGATGATGCAAGGCGCGCCGCCATCGCCGGAGCCGGGGCCCTGGGCGCCGCGGTTCGTCGACTATCTCTTCGTGGCGTTCAACACGAGCACGGCCTTCTCGCCGACCGACACGCCCGTGCTCACGCCCTGGGCGAAGGTCCTTTCGATGCTGCAGGCCTCGATCTCGCTCGCCGTCGTCGCGATCCTCGCGGCGCGGGCGGTGGGAATGTTGTAACTCGGGCCGCGGCGTTCGCTTCGCGAACAGGCGGCCAGAACTTTTCAAAACGAGGGCTTTCGCTGTGGACGCTATCGGCCCCGAAGGGGCAGGCGCGGTCCTTGCTTCACCCAGCGCAGAAGGAGGACGGATGAAACTGTTTAGCCCGAGCGTTCACCGGATTCTCGACTTCTTGACGATCCTCGCTCTGGTTGTGACTCCGATCCTGGGCGGCCTGGGAGGGCTCATCGCGCTCGTATTGTTCCTTCTGGCCGCGGTTCACCTGATCCTCACTCTCGCGACTCGTTTTTCGGCCGGAGGCGGGGGAGTCGTGTCGCTCTGGACGCACGGGGTCATCGAGATCGTGGTCGCGGTCGGCCTTGTCGCGGCTCCTTATCTTTTCGGATTCGGGATCGCGTCGCCGGCCAAGCGCGCCTACGTATTTCTGGGCGCCTGGATCTTTCTGGTCTGGATCCTGACCGACTATCGCGCCACGAGCCGGGCGACCGCCGCGGCCTGAGGCCACCGGCAATGGCAAAGGAGCGCGTCGCGCTCGTGACCGGGGGGACCCGCGGGATCGGCGCCGCGATCGCCCGGCGGCTGGCTCGCGGCGGGTTCGCCGTTTTCATCTCGGGCCGCTCGAAGGAGTCGGTCGACCAGGCGGCCGCCGCGTTCGCCAAGGAGAAACTCTTGGTGCGCGGCTTTGCCGCAGACGCGCGCCGCGAGGAGGACCAGAAGAAACTCGTTGATTCGGTCGCCGACGCGGCGGGTCGCCTCGATGTGCTCGTCAACAACGCCGGGATCGGGCACTTCGAGCCGGTGGACAGCATGCCGCCGGCGCGGTTTCGCGAGATCCTGGAAACCAATCTCTTCGGGGTCTTCTATGCGACCCACTACGCGGCCCCTCTGATGAAGAAGAACGGCGGCGGCTTCATCGTCAACATCGCCTCGCTCGCCGCGGTCAACGCATTTGCGGGCGGATCGGCCTACAACGCGTCGAAGTTCGGTCTGCTCGGGTTCTCCGAAGCCGCGATGCTCGACCTGCGCCACGACGGCGTTCGCGTCGCGACGGTCCTGCCGGGCTCGGTCTCCACCGATTTCATGCACTCCCACGGCAACCGCAACTTCTCCTGGATGCTCGAAGCCGACGACGTTGCGGAAGCCGTCGCGGATCTCGTCCGCTTTCCCGATCGGGCGATCCCGTCTCGAATCGACCTGCGCCCGTCCCGGCCGCCGAAGAAGTAGGGCCATCCTCCGCACGAGTTTTCCCGGGGGCGAGCAAGAGTCACTCGTAGCGATTCATCGGGGCGTTGTTCTGCTAAGAGCCGGGCCTTCGGGGTCCTGCCGCCGGACATCTCGCGCGGACCGGGCCGCAGGCGCTCGCCACGCGAGCGGCGGCTGGAAATTTTCTAGACCAAGGCCGACCCCGGCTTGCGCCGTGAGCGGCTAGAAAATTTGGTTGGCCCGCGCAGCGGGCCGGTACAGACATCCTTCCGCCGGCGCGAGAGATCTCTGTCCGACGTCACACCTCAGGCCCTCTCAGGATGGCCTGGGCCCACTCGTTGAGCGGGGACAGGACCGCTCCCAGAGGAGCCGTGAGTGAAGGAGCACGGCGTCGAGAAGCCTCGGCTCAGGCAAGACTGCGACTGAACGACAAGCGAGGGTCCGGTTGGTCAGTTTGCGGCATGGCCCGAGCGTGGCGACGGGGGAGGCGGTCCCGGCGTGAAGGCGATCCTGAGAATCGACATCTACGCGGCGCGAGTCGTCGGCCTACGGACGCGGGCAAATCGCATGCCCCAGCGAAGGAGCCAGGTCGTCGCGATCGTGAACACCGTTCCGAGAACCAGCCCGACGGGAATCAGCCACATCCCCAGAACGTCGTGCGCGGCGGGATTGTCGTTGGTGCCGATCGAGAAGGTGTCGGATGCGACCCACGCGCCGAACTTGTCGGGAGCGATCATCTTTCCGAACGCGCCGACGATCCAGCCTGCCGCGAGGGCATATCCGAAGAGTCCGACGATGAAGAGGAACACGCCGCGCACGCTCGTCATCGCCCAGCGGAGAGCGCCGCGAAGGACGACGGTCGGGGAGAGGCTGGTGCGCGCCTTGGCCATGACCGAATCGGCCTGGTAGAGGGGCGCAATGTCTTCCGGCTTTCCCAGGGACTGAAGAATGGCGACGAGGCGCTCGTCGGTCAGCTCGCCACTCGCCTCCGCGCGTTCCAGAATGTGGCCGCGGATCTCCTGGAGAATCTCGGACACTTCGTCCGGCGGCAGCTCGCCCAGGCTCCGGCGCAGCTGCATCAGGTAGGAGTCGATCCTCTGCTGGAGCCGAGGTGGATGCGTCATTTTCCCTCCTTGCCGAGCAGCGGCGCGATGAGCGTCGTGATGTGCGAGAGAAAGCCCGAGGCGTAGCGGGCCATCGTCGCTGCCCGCCGGCGCCCGAGCGCGGTCAGCCAGTAGTACTTGCGGGGATGGCCGGAGTCCGACTCGACCCACTTCGACTCGATCAAGCCGTCCGACTTCAGGCGGCTCAGGATCGGATAGATCGTTCCCTCCGCCATCACCAGATCGGAGTGATCTTCCAGCCGCCGCAGGATGTCCAGGCCGTAGAGCTTTTCCTGCCAGAGGCTTGCGAGGATCGCGAGCTCGAGCCACCCTTTGCGGACCTGCCGCTCCCAGTTGTTGGGGCCATCCGTTTCCGGGCTCATGCCGACGTATACGTAGTATTACAAGGTATGTTTCATTACAACTTATATTTGAGTACCACATATCGGGGACGCGCCTTCGCGAGGCGCGGAGACGAGGAGAGATTCGGCGGGAAGGAAACGAGACGGCGCCCGACGGGGACCGCAGTGGACGTGTTCCTTGCCGATTCGGGGACCCAGCCGGATTACTTCTTGGGCGTGTAGCTCATGATCTCGATCCAGTCTTTGTAACCGCTGTCTTGGGATTCTCCTTTAATGTCGCCGAAATTCATGTAGGTGCTGTATCCCCCGCCCCGGACGTCCTTCGCCTTGACGTCGAGGTTCTTGAGCTTCTTGACCATTCGTTTGCTCTTCTTCGCGGCCATTTTGGCCTCCTTTCCTTCCCTCCCGTTGCGCTGATTGCGAATGAGACAAGCATTTCTTTTGCCAGAAGCCGCGATTCCGAGAACCCCCGTATTTCGGAAGACTTACGCTTCCGCCGCACACAACCGTGGTCTCGAAATGGACGCGCTGCGGTGTCAGAACGAGCGAGAGGCTTCGTTTCGAGACTCTCAGCTCTCTCGAACCGCCTGATCTCGCGTGGCGCGTCCGGTGGCCCGAATGGTGCATGCCCGAAGAAGAATCATGAAAGCAGTTCGTCTTCACCGCAGAGGCGGTCCCGACGCGCTCGTCTACGAAGATGCGCCGAAGCCGGCTCTATTGGACCAGGATGCTCTGGTCCGGGTGCGAGCGGTCGCGATCACCGGCTCGGAGCTCTCCTGGGGAACGACTTACGTCGCGAGCGACGGAACGCCGCGCCTGCCGTCGATCCCGGGGCATGAGATTTCCGGAGTCGTCGAGGCCCTGGGTGGCCGGACGGGCGCCTTGAAGGCGGGCGCCGCCGTGTACGGCCTCACCGATTTTCACCGCGACGGCGGAGAGGCCGAATTCGTCGCGGTCCGGGCGCGCGATCTCGCGCTGAAGCCGAGGTCTCTCGACTACGTGCACGCCGCCGCCGTCACTCTCTCGGGGCTGACCGCGTGGCAGGCGCTGTTCCGCCACGGCCGGCTGTCCGCGGGTCAGCGCGTCCTGATCCACGGGGCGGCGGGCGGCGTGGGGTCGTTCGCGGTTCAGCTCGCAGCGTGGCGCGGCGCCCACGTGATCGGGACGGCGTCGGCGAAGAACGATCGATTCCTGCGCGAGCTCGGCGCGGATGAGGTCATCGACTACACCGCGACGCGATTCGAAGACATCGTGCACGACATCGACCTCGTTCTCGATACCGTCGGCGGCGGCACGCTCGACCGGTCCTGGGAGGTCCTGAGGAGAGGCGGGACTCTCGTGACCATCGCCGGCGATGCCGACCCCAAGAAGTCGAGGGCGTTCGGAGTTCGAAGCGTCTTCTTCATCGTCGAGCCCAATCGGGAGCAGTTGGTCGAGATCGGCCGAATGATCGACGCCGGAATTCTCCAGGTGGTCGTGGAGGCCGTCTTTCCGCTGGAACAGGCTCGAATGGCATTCGAGAAGAGCCTTCAGGGCCACAACCGCGGCAAGGTCGTTCTGCGCGTCGAGGAGGGTATGTGACGTCGCGAAGACGAATGCGGCGCGGCCGCTCCGCTGGCCAGGCTGTCAGAGGGGGAGCTTCAGAATGACCGCGTCGCGCGCGTCCTCCGGGCGAATCGGATTCTGATCGTCGAGATACTTCCCTCCCTGGCTATCGGCGGAAAAGTAGAGCGTGGACTCGACGACCACGCCGAGCGTCGGCTCGTCGAAATCCGGGTGGTTCATCTCGAGAATGCGCGCTTTCGCGATCGACAGGCCGTCAGGGGCGAGGTCGAGTCGGATCACGCGATGCGGGGTCACTCCGTT
>DATDNV010000410.1:0-4674 GCA_036518075.1 Thermoanaerobaculia bacterium | reverse complement strand
GATGTAGCCGAAGATGAAGACCCCCGCCTTGAGCAGGAACCAGACGAACGGCGGGATGACCTGGAGGAACGCGAATGCCGGCACGTGGGGAAAGGGCGCGAGCCACCCGCCGAAGAAGACGGTCACGGCCACGCAGGAGATGATGATCATCCCCGTGTATTCCCCCAAAAAGAAGAACGCGAACTTCACGCCGGAGTACTCGGTGTTGAAGCCGGAGACGAGCTCCGATTCGGCCTCGGGCAGGTCGAAGGGGTTGCGGTTGGTCTCCGCGACGCCCGCCACGAAATAGATGAAGAAGGCGAGGAGTCCCGGGAATACGAACCAGAGATGCAGCCGGTCCTGTCTCTGGACGATCTCGACCAGGGACAGGGAGCGAGTCATCAGAAGCACCGCGACGAGCGCCAGGCCCATCGGAACCTCGTAGGAAACGAGCTGCGCCGCCGACCGCAGGCCCCCGAGCAGCGAGTACTTGTTGTTGGAGGCCCAGCCTCCCAGGATGATCCCGTACACGCCGATCGAGGTGATCGCGAGCAGAAAGAGCAGTCCGATGTTGACGTCGGTGACGTACAGGGGCGTCGCGACGTGCCTGGCGAGGCGCACTTCCGGACCGAACGGGATCACGGCGAGCGCGGTCAGGGCCGGGATCACCGCGAGAACGGGCGCCAGGAAGTGGACTGCCTTCTCCGCGCGCGCCGGCGTCAGGTCCTCCTTGGTCACGAGCTTGACGAGGTCGGCAACCCCCTGAAGGGTTCCCTTGGGCCCGACGCGGTTGGGACCGAGTCTCGCCTGCATGAATCCCATGAATCGCCGCTCCGCCAGGACGATCACGAAACCGACGATCGCGGGAACGACCGCGACCAGAAAGAGAACTTTCAGGTAGGTCAGAACGGTCGGAGTGAGGACCTTCACCGGTCCACCTCGCCCAGAACGATGTCGATCGTCCCGATGAGCGCGACCAGATCGCTGATGAGGTGCCCTTTGGCCAGCCGGGGAAGCGCCTGCAGGTTGATGAACGAAGGCGGCCGGCAGTGCATCCGGTACGGCCGGTTCGTCCCGTTGCTCACGCAGTAGAAGCCGAGCTCCCCCTTGGGAGACTCGATCGAGGCATAGACCTCCTCGGCGGGCGGCTTGATCACTCGCGGCACCTTCCCGCGAATCTCCCCGGGCTGGAGCCGATCGAGACACTGGCGAACGATCCGGACGCTCTGGCGCATCTCCTGGACGCGCACGATGTAGCGGTCGTAGGTGTCCCCGTTTTCGCGCGTCGGGATCGCGAAATCGAGCTCCTCGTAACACTCGTAAGGTTGAGCCCGCCGCAGGTCCCACTCGACGCCCGAGCCGCGGAGAATCGGTCCGGTCAGCCCGTATTCGATGCACTCATCGGCCGAGATCACGCCGATCCCGATCGTCCGCTTCTTCCAGATCCGGTTGTCGGTCAGAAGCTGCTCGTAATCGTCGATCCGGGACGGCAAGTCCTCGATGAACTCCGCGAGCCGCCCGATCCAGCCCGGGGTCAGGTCGAAGGGAAGCCCTCCGATCCGCATGCAGTTCAAGGTGAGCCGCGCCCCGCAATATTCTTCGAAGAAATCGAGGATCTGCTCCCGTTCTCGAAACGCGTACCAGAACGGCGTCACCGCGCCCAGGTCGATCCCCGACGTGCCCAGCCAGACCAGGTGGGAGGAGATCCGCTGCAGCTCGTCCAGGATGACCCGGATGAGCTGCGCCCGTCGAGGGATCTCGATGCCCAGGAGCTTCTCGACCGTCAGGCAGAAGGCGTGGTTGTTGGTCGCGGCCGCGACGTAGTCCATGCGATCCGTGTGCGGGATGCCCATCGGGTAGGTCTCGGTCTCGAAGAGCTTCTCCGTGCCGCGGTGCAGGTAACCGACGTCGGGCTTCGCCTCGATGATCTTTTCTCCGTCGACCTTGAGCACGAGCCGCAGCACGCCGTGAGTCGAGGGATGCTGCGGTCCGAAGTTGAGCTCCATCTCCTGGACGTCGAAGAGCGTGTGCGAGGGCGGCACGCCCTCCGAAGCGCCCGAGCCCGAGGATGCGTGGGCGGCGCGAGCCTCGCTCGCGCGCCGCGCGAAGTAGGCCGCCTCGTCCTTCTCCGCTTCGGTCAGATGTTTCTCGTCGGTCACGACACGACCTTCCGATTGGAGTCCCCCGGAGAAGGCCCTCCACCCTCGGGCCATTCCTCGGGATAGACGGCGGCTCCCGTGTCGATGCCCTCGACCGGAAAATCCTTGCGGAGCGGAAATCCGTGAAAACCGTCCCAGGTCAGGATGCGCCGCAGATCGGGATGACCCGCGAAGCGAATCCCGAACATGTCGTAGGTCTCTCGCTCCGGCCAGTTGGCGGCGAGAAAAACGCTGGCGATCGAGGGCACTTCCTCGCCCTCCGCAGCACCGCACTTCACGCGGATGCGGCCGTTCTTGCTGAACGAGTAGAAGTGATAAACAACGTCGAAGCGGGGCTGCCGCGTTTTCCAGTCGACGGCGGTCACGTCGACGCAGTATCGGAAGTCTTCGGCCTCCTTGAGGTGCCTCGCCACGCGCGCCACGCTCTCGCGGGCCACGACGACGGTCACCTGGCCGGCAAACTGCTTGGCCGAGACGACGGTCTCCGGCAAAGCCGACCGGATCGACTCGACCCATGGATGGGAGGACGCGTCGGTCGCCTCCAATTTCGGCTTCGCCGCCTCCTTGGGCTTGCTTTCGGCGCCAGGGGCGGGCGGATCGGTCGGCGGTGGCGTCTTCTCCTCAGCCAAATCAGGAAGCCTTTCGGACCACCTTCATGTTGTCGATCTTCTTTTGGAGGGCCATGATCCCGTAGATGAGGGCTTCCGGCCGCGGGGGGCAGCCCGGAACGTACACGTCCACGGGCACGATCCGATCCACGCCCTGCGTCACGGCATAGGTCCGGTAGGGGCCGCCGCAGGTCGCGCAGGATCCCATCGCGATCACCCACTTGGGCTCGGGCATCTGGTCGTACAGCCGCTTGACGATGGGCGCCATTTTTTCGACGACGGTGCCGGCGACGATCATGAGATCCGATTGGCGGGGGGTGCCGCGAAAGACCTCCGCGCCGAACCGGGAGAGGTCGTGGCGCGCGTCCATGACCGCCATCATTTCGATCGCGCAGCACGCGAGGCCGAACTGCATCGGCCAGATCGACGACCGCCGCGCCCAGTTGATCACCGAGTCGACCGTCGTCGTCAGTACGTTGTCTTCGAAACGGTTATCGACAAGTCCCATCGTTTTATGCCCAGTCCAGCGCCTGCCGCTTCCAGACGTAGAAGTAGCCGATGATCAGGATCGCGAGAAAGATCAGCATTTCGACGAGCCCGAACACACCCAGCCGATGGAAATAGACAGCCCAGGGAAACAGAAAGATCGTCTCGACGTCGAAGACGACGAAGAGCACCGCGATCAGGAAATAGCGAACGGAAAAGCGCGTGTCGAAGGCGCTCGTCGTCGGAGCGATGCCCGACTCGTAAGGCTCCTCTTTGGCGGGATTCGGACGCCGGGACTGAATGACACGCGCCACGATGATAGTCCCCAGCGGCAGAGCCGCAGCCAGCACGGCGAGCACCAAAATGGGGAGATAGCTGTCCACGTGCGGGCATTCTATCGGACCACCCGTGGGAGTCAAAACATCGGGTGGTCCGTTACAGATCTCGCGATTGGATCAGCACGGAGAGCTCATCTCCCATTCCTTCCGGATCGACGAGGCGATAGGCGCGCCATTTCTCTTTGTCGTCGGCGACGAAATCGAACAAGCCGGCTTCGGCCAGATAACGTCCTTGCCGGGCGACGGGCTGTGAGGTCAGTCCCTCCGACTCTCCCGCGCGCAGGAGATCGTCCCAATTGACGTGCGCCGTCAGATCGACCTCGCCGGGACGTGACAGAGGGTCGCCGCGCCGAAAGCCCGCAAAGTGCACCGCGAGCGTGCCGGCCCGGCGCGCCTCCGGATGGTAGAGAACCGACGCCGAATGGCCGTAATCGAAGGTGACCAGGCGGCCTTTCTCCAGCGAGCGCGCCAGCCGCCGGTAGAGGGGCGCCGCCGCGAACGAGATCTCGCCGATCTGGCCGGTTTCGAGCTTGATGCGGAAATTGGCCAGGTGCTCGCGGTATGCGTCGGGCGCGGGCGCGCGCATCCAGATGAATCGATCTCCGTCGACGCCGACGCGGAGCTCCTCGAGGCCCCGCTCCGCTCCGACAACTCTCACGACGGGCAGCGCGTCGTAGAGCTCGTTGGAAAAGATCCACCCTTTCACGGACCGTTCCGGAAGCTCTTCGACCCTTTCGAGGAGTCGGGTAGTGGGGAGGATCTTCCGGGAGCGGAGCGCCTGTCGCGATGCCGGGCTGCGTTCGATCGCGGTCAGGCGTACGCGCCGCGCCAGAGAGGCAGCGTCGCGCGCGAGCGCTCGCGCGAATCCCTCGAGAAACTCGCCTTCACCGGCGCCCACTTCGACGAAGTCGATCGAGCCCTCGAGCTTGTCCGCGTCGTCCGCGAATCGCCGGGCGATCGCGGCGGCGAACGCCGGAGAAACGTGAGGCGAGGTGACGAAGTCTCCCCGTTCTCCGATCCGCGCGCCGCGCGAGTAATAGCCCTCTTGCGGATCGTAGAGAGCCGCCGTCATGAAATCGCGAAAGGAGATCGGACCCTCCTTCG
>DATDNV010000409.1:0-6665 GCA_036518075.1 Thermoanaerobaculia bacterium | reverse complement strand
CTCTGTAAACGAGAGATTCGCCGTCCTCCAGCGAGGCCAGTCTGCCCATCCCGAGGTCACCGCGAGGGAGAGTCGCCGTTTTCGATTCAACGAGTTGCGCAGGGCATTTCGATTGCAGTCGAGACAAGCGGTTGAGAAGCTGTTCTTTTCGGATTCGGAGGGCGTATGAGGATGCGAACCCTGCGATCTCTGCTCCTGGTCGCAACCGGAGTCCTCGCTGTCGGGTGCGCCGGGAACCAGGCCGCCGCTTCCGGCGCTGGACTGGCGCCGCTCGCCACTCTCGACTGTTACGAAGTCGGCGACGTCTACTCACAGGTCACCTATGACTCCTACGTCAACGCGCCGTGCACGGGCTTCGTCTACGGGGACTACGAGCAGTACCCGAACTTCACGCCGACGCGGCAGGTGATCCTCTCGAGCGATCGCAATCACCAGACTCGGATCGTCATGCGTCCGGGCTTCGACGGGCCTGGCAACAGCAATTCGAGTTATACGAATTCGAGCTCCTTTGCCGACTCGCCGAACGTTTCTTCCGTCCCGAGCGCGACCTCAGGGACGCCTCCGCGCATGGATCCGGTCGTCGTCAGCGCGCCGGCCGAGCGGCCGGTGATCAGCCGGCAATAATCCGGTGGGCGGCTGAGCTCAACCGTTAGGCCACAGGCACCCGCTCGAGCCGACCCAGGTCTTGTCCTTGTTGTAGTTGACTCCCATCATCTTTCCCTGAGACAGACGCGCGAGGGTCGTGACGGGGAACGGCTTGCCGTCCTTCCAGACGAACATGACTCGGATCTCGACCTTGGAGCGGTTGCCGTCGGTCGTCTCGATCGCCGGCGAGTATTCGACCTTTCGCATGAGGAGCGTATGCGGACGCTCCACGTCGGGAACCGCGTCGAGATCTTTGCGCGTCACATCGACCTTCACGCCGGACCCCGCAAAGGAGAAGAGAGGCTTCAACACCCAGTTCTCCAAATCCACCGGCGGCTGAGTCAGGTCCGAGAGAAAGAATGCCTCGGGAACCGAAGGATGCTTCAAGCCGGGAAGGCAGTGCTTCGACCAGCGGAAGTACCAGTTGGGATGCCCAGCCCATGAGACGTCGAGCGGTTGATGCAGATCGAGGGGAAGCTTCGTCCCCTTCGCTTCGACCTCGTCGAAGATCAGCCGGTTGTAGATCCGAAGGATGCGGGTGGGCTTTCCGTCGCGTCGATACCACAGCTCCCGGCCGCGCTTCTCGATCTCTCCCGGGTCGATCGCGCGCACGCCCCAGAACTCTTTGGTGAAAACGAAATCGATCGCCGTCTTCTGATTCGGCGGATCGAGATCGAGCAAAACGACGTTCTCCGGCGGATTGCCGGCGAGGATGACGTCGCCGACGGCTCTCTTGTAGGCTGCGTCGTCGAGTCCGGAGAGATACCAGCCGAGTGCTTCGCCTCCGGGCGTGATCGCGGCGAGCCCCTCGCACTGCGCGACCTGAAAGGCATAGAGCGTAGGGAAGGCCTGGAGCTCGATCAGCTTCGGCTCGAGCTTCCCGTTGGCGCCTTTCGTGACGGCAAAGTCGGTCGCGGCAAAGGTCGGAAGCGGAGAGCACTCCGGCACGTCGAAACGCTTGGGTACGGCGGTCTTCGAGCGCTCGAGGGCCTCAGGAGTGGAAAGTTGCCGGAAGATCTCGAGAGACGCCTCTACCATCGAGTCCCGCAGCTCGGGAGGAAGAAACACCGGCGACTCGGCAAGCCGAAACGGAATCTCCATCCCGCCGCGCTTCTCGAGGCGGCGCCGATAGCCGGTGAACTTCTCTTCGGTGAAGGCGGCGTTGTAGGACTGACGGAGGGACTGGATCATGCGAGGACGTAGGACATAGGACTTGGGACGTGGGGAAAAAACATCGCGAGGTTCCCCCTACGTCCTACCACCTTCGTCCTATGTCCTAGATCAAGAACTTCCCGTCCCGCATGACCTGATCGTCGTCGAACCAGATGTCGAAGCGGCGGCCGACGATGTCGATGTGCGTGGTGCTCGACCACTTCGCGCCGGTGTGCTCGGAGTAGGGGTGGCCGAAGGCGAGATGGAGCGTCGGCAGTTTTTCGTCCTGAAGGATATTGCCGATGACATCTTTGATTGCCACGTTCGTTCCGATCGCGAGCTCGCCGACTCGGTTGGAGTTCTCGTCGGTTGAGGTGTAAGTCAGGAACTCATCGACGAGATTTCGGTTTGCACATCGGACCCCCGCGATCCGGCTGTCTTCGATCGTCACCGAGAGCGGCGTCCTCTCGAGATCTCCGTAACGCGCGCACAGATATTCGCCCACCACGCCGTCCGCGACGTACACACCATCGACCCGCGCCGGCGAAGTCAGCACTTCGCCGCCCGGAAGGTTGCCCCACTTCGCGGTCGAAATGATCCCGGAAGTCTTGAGCCACTTGATCGTCGGATCGAACGTTGCGACGAGATCGGAACCGGCCGCCGAACGCGCGGTCATTCTCTTTGCGCGCGCCGCGCGGTCGAGAACCCGCTGCGAGATCGCGTCCACTTCGTTGAAGTCGGCCCGCATCGCCTCGCACATGATCCGGCGCGAGATGGAGACCATGTGAGCGTGTCGGATATGCCGGCGGTTGATCACCTCGGTCAATGCGCGCCGGAACGCGAGCTCTCCGGTCTTCGGCTGCCCGGCATAGATCGACACGTCCGCCGTCTCGAGGCCGTGGCGGATCCCGTCCGGCATCGTCAGCATCGGACGTTTTCCATAGTCCTCCATGACGTGGACATCGATCTCTGCGCCGACCTGGCGCACCTGATCCGCGAGCGACGAGGCGATTTCCTCGGTCTCGAGATCGGTGACGAGAGCGACGCGCTCGTGCGGCTGGATCCTCAGACAGGTCCGGACAGCGTTGCGGGCGCCCGGAGCGAGATCCTCGGCGTACACCGACGGCAGCTCGGTCAAATTCTGCATGTTCGGAAAGCGCTCCTCTCCCTCATCTTCGCTCCGCTGAGAACCGAGACCAGCCTCTCCCCTCGCGGGTCGGCCATAGCAAATCGTTTGCCGCTTCGGTTCTCAGAAAATCTGTGTTCTGTGTTTGCGGGTTCTTATTTTACGATGCCGCGGCCGCGCCTGCAGGCGTGTTCAGGTCCAGCCCGAAGCTCGTCTCGTCGCAGATGTAGTCGACGACTTTCTTCAGGTCGCCGCTCTGATGGTAAACCCGAAGCTGCCGGTCCGCACCCGTTCCGTTGTCGAGAATCCATTTGAGCCCCTCGAAGACCTCGCGCCGCGATCCCAGCTCGTCGACCACGTCGTCGACGAAGGCGAGCAGCTCGGTCATGAGATCGGAGAACGGGACCTCGATCTCCTTGCCGAAGTCGATCAGCTTTCCTTCGATGCCCCAGCGGCTGGCGCGCCACTTGTTCTCGAGAATGAGCGCCCGGCGATACATCCGGAAGCCGAGGTTCTGTTCCCGCAGCCTCCAGAGCTTGAAACAGACGGCCTGGATCAGCGCGGCGAGCGTGAGCGTCTCCTCCAGGCGCATCACGGCGTCGCAGACGCGGAACTCGATCGTGTCGAAGAACGGATGCGGCCGCACGTCCCACCAGATCTTCTTTCCGTTGTCGATGCAATGGGTCTGGACCAGGATGCGGACGTACTCGTCGAACTCCGCCGGCGTCTGGAACGTCTCGGGGATGTTCGTCCGCGGAAACCGCTCGAACACCTTCGTGCGATAGCTCTTCAGTCCGGTCTTCCTTCCCAGCCAGAACGGAGAGTTGGTCGAGAGCGCGAGCAGGTGCGGCAGGAAGTATCGCGCCTCGTTCATGATCTGAAGCGCGAGATGGCGGTCCTGGATGCCGACGTGAACGTGGAGGCCGAAGATCAGGTTCGAGCGCGCAAGCAGCTGGAGCTCCTCGACGATTCCGTCGTAGCGGGGATCGGGAAAGATCTTCTGGTCCGCCCAGTCGGAGAAGGGGTGCGTCCCCGCCGACGCGACGCGCATCCCCTGGCGGTGCGCGAGGCTCACGATCTCCGAGCGCATTTCCCCGACGTCGCGGCGCACCTCGGCGATGTCCTTGCAGATGCCGCTGCCGATCTCGACGACCGATTGATGCATCTCAGGCCGAACGCGCTCTTTCAAGCTGACCTTGCCCGCTTCGAGCAGCTCCTGGACGTGCGAGCGCAGCTCCCGCGTTTCCGGATCGATGATCTGGAACTCTTCTTCGACGCCGAGAGTGAAAGCGGGCCGTTCTCGCATCGGGTGGCTAGGTCTTGGGCCGGTTGGCCGGAGGGCGCCGCGGCGGCGCGCCGCCGGACGCAACGCGCGACGGGGGTCTGGGCGCGGCCGGCCTGGGCGTGGAATGGGCCGCGAGGAACTCCTGCCAGTGAAACTGACGCGGCGGCGGAACGCCCTGCGTGACTCTCTCGATGAGCCAGTCGGCGGCGTGGTCGAGGACCCATTCGAAGTTGGCCTGTCCCACGGAGGAGGGGTCGGCGTCCGGCGCGGGATTGAGAAAATCGATCGCGTACGGGATCCCGCCGCGAACGGCGAACTCGAGCGTGTCGAAGTCGTATCCCAGGGCGTTGACGAGCTTCAGGCAGTCGGCCCGGACTCGGGCCTCGAGCGCCTCGTCCACGGGCTTTCCGTCCTTCACGTACCGGTGAATGTGGGGCTGGCGCGGGTCGTACCGCATGATGTGGACGTGCTTGCGCCCGATCGCGTAGCAGCGGAAGTACTCGTCGAACACGATCTCTTCCTGCAGCGTCATCACGTGCTGGCCCGTTTCCCGGTAGGCGCGGAAGAACTCGTCCGGGCCCGTGACGCGGTAGACGTTCTTCCAGCCGCCGCCCGAGTAAGGCTTGAAGTAGGCGGGGAATCCGATGTGAGAGAAGATTTCGTCCCAGTTCAGCGGAAACATCAGATTCGACATCGATTCGGACGTCGTGTCCGGCGGATGGCTGTGGGAAGGAAGGATGACCGTCTTGGGAACGGCCACGCCGATCCCGCCCGCGAGCACGTTGTTGAAGAACTTGTCGTCGGCGGACCACCAGAACGGGTTGTTGACGACGATGGTGCCGTCCGCCACGAATTTCTTGAGAATCGCGCGGTAGAAGGGAATGTCCTGGCTGATGCGGTCCAGAATCAGGTCGTAGTTGCGGGCGGACTCGAGGCTGACTCCGCCGACCTTCACCGGCTCCGCCGTGACGCGGCCATCTCCCGCCTTCTGGCGGATGCGATCGACCAGCGCGAGCGGAAACGCGCGCTCCTGGCCGAACAGGACTCCAATCTTCTTCATCGGGCTCGCCTTCTTCGACCCCGGGGGTCGGAAACGCTAATTATGTCAGAGCGGCGAGCGCAGTCATGCGATGCAGAGGCGTCTCCGCGGAGAGAGACTTTGCCGGACGTGATCGCTCCCGAATTTCCGTGCGCACAACGAGATGCCGGCATCTCCCGGTCTGGATCGGCGCAACTGATGGCGGATTTTTCTCTCCTACGTGATCGCGATCCCGGATAGATGCGGCGCGAGCGCCTGCTCCTGGACCTCGCGGAGACGATCGAGTCCTCCGCGTGCGAGCGCGAGCAATTCGTTCAGTCTCTCGTTCGAGAAGGGCCGCCGTTCGGCGGTGGCCTGGATCTCGACGAAGCTTCCGGTCGCCGTACCGACGACGTTGCAGTCGACGTCCGCCTCCGAGTCCTCTTCGTAGGCGAGATCGAGAACCGCCTGGCCGGCGCAGAGTCCGACCGAGACCGCGGCCACGGTTTCGCGCATCGGCCACCGCGGGAGCGTGCGCTCGCGCACGAGCTTCGCGAGCGCGAGCGAGAGCGCCACACAGGCCCCCGTGATGGCCGCGCAGCGGGTGCCGCCGTCGGCCTGGAGCACGTCGCAATCGAGCGTGATCGTGCGCTCTCCCAGGCCGCGGAGCTCGACGACGCTGCGCAGCGACCGCCCGATCAGGCGCTGGATCTCGTGGGTCCGCCCGCCCTGGCGGCCGGTCGCGGCTTCGCGCGGCGAACGTGTGTGTGTCGCCCGAGGGAGCATTCCGTACTCGGCCGTGATCCATCCGCTTCCGCTGCCTTTCAAGAACGGCGGTATGCGGTCCTCGACCGAGGCGGTGCAGAGCACCTGAGTTCCGCCGAGCGAGATCCGGGCGGAGCCTTCGGCATGCCGAATCGTCCCGGTCTCGAGCGAGACAGGACGAAGTTCCGATGGTTTTCGGCCGTCCGGCCGGGGTGTCGTCATGGCGCAACCTCGTCGCGAAGGTAGAGCAATGGCCGCGTTAAGTCCACATGTCCCCCCAGAGTCTCCGCCGGTTCTCCATTGACGAGGATGCGCACCCTCGAAGTATCCGCGACGTTTTGAAGCGTCGTGTCGACGAGCGCCGCAACGATCGTCAGCTCTTCGTCGGAGCCGAAAGAAAGGCTCGAGTCGACGGCCAGGTCGAGAACCACGGTGCCTTCCGAGATCAGAAACGCGTTTCGCAATTCCATCTTCTCGGGGAGGGCCGAAACGAGGCCTTCGTGCTTGGGACCCTGGCGGAGTTCGGTGAAGAGCGCCTTCAGGTACGCGCCGGCGTCGGAGGGCCGAGGAATGTCCCGCTCTTCGGGGCGAAGTTTGCCGTCCTCGGCGCCCGGAAAGAAAAGCGTGACCCGAACGGTCGGGACCGGAGTGGGCGCGGTGGCGCCGGGAGCGGG
>DATDNV010000408.1:0-9784 GCA_036518075.1 Thermoanaerobaculia bacterium | reverse complement strand
AGCACGCTCTCGGAAAAATTCTTCGAGCCGACGCGGATCGGCCGATCCGCGGCCCGGCAGGCGAACAGACCCGCCGCCAGAGCGAGAAGAATGAGCTTCGCCCTCACGCGCGCTCCCGGGTCACGCGCCGCGACCAGCGCCGTTCCAGCAGCGAGAACAGCCCGTCGGCGGCAAGCGCGAGGCAGGCCGCGGGAACGGCGCCCGATAGGATCAAACGATTGTCGACGATCGCAATCCCGCGGTAGATCAGAACGCCGAGACCTCCAGCGCCAATCGCCGCCGCGATCGTCGCCAGACCGATCGACCAGACCGTCGCGATTCGCACTCCAGCCAGGATCACGGGCAGCGCGAGAGGCAATTCGACCCACCAGAGACGTTGCCGATCCGTCATCCCGAGACCGGTGGCCGCTTCCACGATCGCCGGGTCGACCGACGCGAGACCCGCGTGCGTGTTGCGAAGGATCGGCAAGAGCGCGTAGACGATCAGCGCGACGATCGCGGTGGACGTTCCGATTCCCCCGATCAACGGAAGCGGAATCAGAAACCCGAAGAGCGCAAGGCTCGGAATCGTCTGGACGACTTCGGCAAAACCCAGAATGGGGCGCGCGAGGCTCGGGCGTCGCGTCAATAGGACGCCGGCAGGCACGCCGATGGCGACGGCGATCACCGTCGCTGCGAGGACCAGCACGAGGTGCTGCGCCGTGTAGGCCAGGATCTCGTCCCGACGGTCCCAGAAGTAGCTCATGACGTCGCGCCCGACAGGAATTCCTTGACGAAGTCGTCGGCGGGGTTTGCGGCGATTTCGGCGCGCGTGCCCACCTGCCGGATCCGGCCGCGATCCATGACCGCCACGCGGTCGGCGAGGAGGAAGGCTTCCGCGAGATCATGGGTGACGAGCAGCACCGCCTTGGCCAACTGGCCGCGCCAGGCGAGAAACTCCTGCTGGAGCGCGCGGCGGGCGATGGGATCGAGCGCACCGAACGGCTCATCCATCAGGACGATCGGCGGATCCGCCGCGAGCGCCCGCGCGACGCCCACTCGCTGCCGCTGCCCGCCCGAGAGCTCCCGCGGCCGGCGCCGACCGAACTCGGACAACGGCAGCTGGACCATGCTCAGCACCTCCTCGGCGCGGCGACGGCGCCGCGCTTCGTCCCAGCGAAGGAGCCGCGGAACCGTCTCGACGTTCTCCGCGACGTCCCAGTGCGGAAAGAGTCCACCCTCCTGGATGACGTAGCCGATCTGGCGCCGCAGCGCGACTGGTTCGACATTCGCCACGTCGCGGCCGCCGACCAGCACTTTGCCGGAATCCGGCTCGAGAAGGCGATTGACGAGCTTGAGCGCGGTGGTCTTTCCGCACCCCGATGGGCCGACGAGCGCGACCGCTTCCGCCGCGCCGACGGAGAGCGTCAAACCGTCCAGCGCCGGACGCTCCGCCTGATAGGACTTGCGAACGTCGATGAACTCGATGGCGGGAGCGGTCAAGGCGAGACGATTCTATGTCTATATCAGATTCGATATAACAGGAATGACTCCCGGAACATCACCCCTGCTCGATACCGCCGGCCTTCGTGGATGGCTCCTCCGTGGGAGAACGGATCCAGCCGCGGAGAGCTACCCGCCGAGAAGCGCTTTCTTCAAGTCCTCCTGCACGGGGTTGGGTCCCAGCCAGACCGCAAAGAGTGCGTCCGCGAAGTCCTTGCCTTCGATCGTTCCTTTCTCCGCCCCTTTCGCTGTCACGACCGTTCCCTTTCCCGGGAAATAGGACATGACAATCTCATCCCCCTCCGCGACGTTGGGGAACATCGAGTTGAAACGGTCGAGGCGCGCCTTGAGCGCGCCCATCTGGGTCTTCGAGTTGCGCTCGAACCCCTCCGTGATGGCTTCGGTGATCTTGCCCGCGTCGAGCGTGCGCAGGATATGGAGCCGGATGCTCTTGATCTCATCCGAGGAGACCACGGCCGCGGCGTCGTGGGTCGGGTTTTCGAGATAGAGGCCCGCGACGTAGACCTTGAAAACGACCTTCTTTCGCAGACCGGCGCCGTTGAGCTTCAACGTCCTCCCGCCCGCCTCGATCGAATCCGGCAACTTGACTCCGGCAACATCGGCGGCGATGGCGAGAGCGGCGGAGAGAGAAAGACCAATCGCGAGCAGGCTCCTTCTCATGGCGTCCTCCGATCGATTGGGATTCTATGACTCAAGGAGGATTGGCAGGCGACCGAGGACCTAAGTCGCTGTACCGCTCCCTGCTTCCCGCTTCCCGCTCCTCGCTCCCTGCTTCCCGCTTCCTCGCTCCTACGTCGGCGCGTACCTCGCCCTTGCGAGATCGACGATCTCGGCGACCAGTTGGGTATAGCTGCGGCCAGCCTTGCGGGCGGCCATCGCGAACTCGGCTCCCGAGGAAAGCCAGGGATTCGGATTGGCCTCGATGACGTAGACCTCGCCCTTCTCCGTCAGGCGCATGTCGATCCGGCCGTAGTCGCGAAGCTTCAATGCCTGGTAAGCCGATACCGCGGTGTCCGAGAGTTTCTGCGTCGTGTCCTCGTCCAGGCCTTCCGCGGGCGCCGATTTGGTGACCTTGTAGGCCTCGGTCTCTTTCTCCCACTTGACCTCTTTCCCGGCGATCTTGGGAGTGCCCTCGGGAAGCTTGGAGAGGTCGAGCTCCACCAGCGGGAGGGCTTCCGGTTTCTCGTTTCCGAGGACGGCCGCGTAGATCTCGCGGCCCTCGATGTACTCCTCGATGAGAGCCGGCGAGTCGAACTCCTCGTGGATGTCGTGGATCTTCTCCATCAGCTCTTTGACGCTGCCGACGACGGAAGAGGCGTCGATCCCGATCGAGCCGTCCTCGGAGACCGGCTTGACGATGAGCGGGAACGCGATGTCGTGGGAGTGATCGAGCTTGCCGCGATACGAGGTGGCGAAGAACGGAGTCCGGATTCCGTGAAATGCGAAGATCTTCTTCGCGAGCGCCTTGTCCTGCGCGAGATAGAGCGCCTGGGGCCCGGCCCCGGTATAGCAGCACCCGACGAGATCCATGTATGCCGCGATGTTCATGTCCATCGTGTCGTCGCCGGCATACGACTCGGTCAGGTTGAAGATGAGGTCGCCCTCGAGCCGCGGCAGCGACGCGAGCGACTGATTGCGGCCGTCCAGAACGTGATAGGCCGGCTCGTAGCCCAGCTTCTCGAGCGCCGCGAAGATTTCCTCGCGGTCGGGCTTCTCTCGTTTGACCCGCTTGCGGCCCTTGCGGCGCCGCGGTTTTTCCGGTTCGGGCTCCGGCTCAGGAGCGTCCTCTTCCCACATGTCGTAGAGGACGGCAACCTTGTACGTGGCTTTACTCACACGTCGCCTCCACTGGTTCGGGATCTCGCCTTGCGATCGGAGCGCGGCTCCGCCGGGACAAACCTTCCCCTCGTCAGGTAGTTCATCGCGAGCGCGGTGGCATAGGCCGTGAGCTCGGTCAGATGCTCCCGCTCCGACTTCGTGTCCGCCCGCAGATCGAGCTCCGCGACGCGGGCGAGAATCGCCTCGACCAGGCTCTGGACTCGAGGCCGGCCGACGCCGGTCCAATAGGCGACCTTGTCGACGATCGCCTTGCGGTTCTCACGAAGAAGATCCGCCGCCGGGCGCACGTTCTTCTTGCGGCGCCGCGAAGCTTTGAAGATGTCGGTCAGGTCCGTGTCGAGCGCGAGCTCCTCGGGAGATCGCCGCTGGTCGAGCATCCCCTGGTAAAAATCGGCGACCGTCGTGTCCATCTCGTCGACGGTCAAGTCGGCGCGGCCCTGGGGCCGAATGGGCTCGACGCCGCGAAGCTTGTGCGCCATGCGGTCCACGTACCGGAGTTTCGCAAGGGCTCCCCATCCCTTGTACTTCTCCCGCCAGCGGGATCGGGGCGTCAGCCAGACCGCAAACGTCTCCGCGAAGTCCTCGTCCGGATGCTTCTGCGCGTACCACCCCGCGATGTGCCGGACGAAGCGACGCGAGAACGGAACCGGGCGATAGTCGTCGCGGTACGGCCGCCGAAACGGGCCGAAGAGCGCGCGCCACTCGGGAGTCTTGAAGAGCTCGTAGGCATAGTTGAAGGCGTGACCGGCTTCGTGCCGCAGGTACATCAGGATCTCTCTCTCGTCCTCGAGATCGTTCATCTCCTTTTCGAGCCGCGCGAGCTTGGGATTGGCGAGGTAGAAGGGAATCCCGATGACCGGCTCCCCCGACGGACATCCCCACTCGTCGCTCAAGTAGCACAGCGGGCGAAATCGGCCGAGGCCTTTTCGCTCAAGCTCGCGGTAAACCTTCTGGACGAGACGCTCGATCGGAGAGCCCTCGAGCTTGAGGCCGAGCTCCTTGATCGGCTTGGCCAGGATCTCCTGAATCTCCGGCGGCGCTTTCTCAAATGCCCGCAAGGAAAGAGTTCCTCAGAAAGTCCACCTCGGCGCACCCTCGACCGAGGGCGCGAGGAAGAAGGAAGGCCATGAACGGACGGCCGCCGAGCTCGAGTCGCTTGCGGCCATGTCGGGAAAAAACGGAACGAACCGTTCGGAAGAACGGATCGGGACAGCGGATGGAACCATTCGTGAACGATGCGCTCGCGACAGGGTAACACGGGACGGCGAGCGTAAAGAACAGAAACGAAGAGGAGTTCGTGCGGGGTGAACCGATCGCCAGCCGAAAGGCACGCTAAAATGATCGCCTCCGAGGAGGTCGTTCATGCCCGAGGTTCTGATCCGCGCTCTCCCCAATGGTCCGTACCGCGTGACCGGGCCGGCCAAAATCGTCGATCCTCAGGGCAATGAAATCCTGATCGAAGAGGGCCGCACGGTTTCTTTGTGCCGATGCGGTGGATCGGTCAATAAACCGTTCTGCGACGGAACTCACAGCCGCATTGGTTTCGCGGCCGCGGAAGCCGCGGTTCAAAAAAGCGGGTAGGAGAACGAGTTGAAGTCGGAGGACCGAATGGACCGCCGGCCGCTCGTTTCCCAATCCGGCCTCGATCGCTGATGCTCCTCGCCGCCGCGATTCTTCTCGCCGTCGCGCCCAATGGCGTCTCGCTGACGGCGCATCTGGACGGCAGCGGCCTTCCTCGAGTCGTCACCGCTGTCGCTCGGGGAACGAAGATCCGTATCGAAGTCGACGACGCCTTCGGGAAGCGAATGGCGCGGACCGACGCGCCCTCCCCGGCCTCGAATGCGCGCGTCACTCTGGAGACCGGCTCGCTCGCCAGTGCGGGAGCCTTGATCGAGGTCGCGGCGACGAGCGGCGGGCGCGAGTGCCGGACGCTCTGGCGGTTTCGCGACAAGGCGATCACCCGCGTGGAGATCATCGGATCCGCTGGACCACTCCCCGACTGCGCCGCGGCGGGTGAATGGACGTACCGCTGGGAACAGACCCGGCCCGACGCTCCGGCCGACTATCTTCGCGAGCGCACGCGCTCCACGCCGGACGGTCCCCATCACGAGAGTCAGGTCTATCGTTACGTCGGATTCCGTGTCGAGCTCGACCGGGCACGGTCCACCGCGACGATCGGAGACGTCTCGATTCCGAACTGGCCGAAGAACGTTCTGTATCCGCGGCCCGCCCTCGAGAACCTGCTGCAGCGATTCGACCTCTCACCGTTACGGAAAGCCCCGACGCTGCGATTCGAGACCGACCAGGAGAACGGAATCTTCGCCGCGGTACTGCGACGCTCGGGAGTCACCGAACGCTTTCGCGTGACCGGCACTGCGAAGGATCAGGAGAAGAACGAACTCGACCTCACTCTTGCCGACGGGCAGAAGTCGGGACACGCTCTGGTTCGGCTGGGGTCGGACCGGAATACCGCTCTGGATGTCCTCGTGCGCGGCCTGGGCGATGATCTCGAACCGGCATTTGCGCCCGTCACCCAGTTCAATGGCGCGAGTCTCGAGGTTTACGAGAGTGCGGAGCAGGAACTCGCCGCGGCCGTTCTTCCCGGATCATGGGACTCCTCGAGCGGAGAGCACGTTCAGATCGCGCTCGTGTCTCCCTCTCCGGCCGTCGTCCGGTTCGGCGCCTCCGAGTTCAGGCTGAGCATCTCGGCCGCGCCTGCGGGGACCGACGTGCTTCTCATACCGGAGAAGGCAAGCCCGTCGCTCGCGCTCACCCTGCGCGGACCCAACGCGATTTCGAGCGTCAACGTCTCCTGCGATCCGCCGAGCTCCGGAGGAGAGCCTCTCTGTCGGGCGGACGGGGGCGGCCTCCTGTTTCACCGGCTGGGATCGAGCATCGCGATCCAATAGAAACCGGTCTTCCCGCGCGAAAATCGGGGATTCGGGTTAATCTTGAGCATTCCCATGTCGCTTTCCGCCCTCGGGTTAGTGGTGCAGACGGTGGGCGCCGGTCTGCTGGCGCTGATCTTTCTCTACCTCTCGCGCGACAACGGCAACCGGGTGCTGCGGGCGGCCGGAATCGGCTGGCTGATGCTCTTCTTCGGCCTCCTCTCGCTGGTCGCCGGGTTCCAGCTCGCCCCCGCGGTCGACCTCCGCATCTCCTATTCCGCGTATCAACTCTTCAAGCTCCTCTATCTCGTCGCTCTCGGGGTCGCCGCGGACCGGATGGAGCACGAATCGCCGCTGCTTGCGCCGATGCGCACGGCCCTCATCGTCGGAGTTCTCGCATCGGCCGCCCTCGCATTCTTCGTCGGCCCGGGATCTCTCTTCTTCACGATTCACATGGCGATCGGAGCGGTTGCGTGGATCCTCATTTTCGCCTTCATCGTTCGGAGCCGCGCGCCGGGTCTGGGAAAGGGATTCGCGAGCGCTCTCGCCGTCATCACGTTCCTGGTCCAGGCCACCTATGTCGCGTTCTTCGGGCTCTCGGCTCTGCATCACGACGAAGCCTCTCCGTTCCTTCAGTACACCGGGTTTTACGACCTCTTCCTCGAGATGCTGTTCGGCATCGGCTTGATCATCTGGGCAATGGAGGACACGGAGCGAAAGCTCATCAACATCCACGCCCGGGCGGTCGACGACACCCAACGGTCCAAGCGGCGGGCCCAGATCGACCCGCTGACCGAGGCACACAACCGTTTCTTTTTGGACGAAATCCGGTCGAGCCTCATGCGGGAGCCCGCCGGCGGATCGATCGTTCTCATCGACGTCGATGGCCTGAAGGAGATCAACGACCGGGAAGGTCACGAGGAAGGCGACAAAGCGATCTGGACCGTGGCCCAGGCGACCAAAAAGCTCATCCGCGGAGACGACTACCTGATCCGCTGGGGCGGTGACGAGTTTCTCGTCGTTCTCCCCGGGATGGATGAGGAGGTCGCCAAGAAGCGCTTCTACATGCTCCCGGCGAAGATCGAGGAGGTGCGCCAGTCGCCGCGATCGGCGGCGCGCGCGTACAAGAAGTTCCTGGCTGCCTCGGTGGGAGTCACACCGTTCTCATCGCGCGTGCCGTTCGACATGGCGATCGAAATGGCGGATCGTCACATGTACGAGCGCAAGAAGGCGCACAAGCAGATGCGGGGCGATCCCCTGCGGCGCGGGGCGCGCGAAACTCCGTCTCGGGAGACGCACACTCGTCGGACGTTCGACAACAAGACGAATTGAGGAGGAATCGGGTGATCGGACCTTCGGGCCATCGGTGAATGGGAGCGCGAGAGACTCGCTCGATCCAACCCGATCGCAAGATCAACCGATTGTTCCGGAGGAACGAATGAAATATCGCTGGACGACCTGCCCTCAATGCCACTGCGAAGTCGCGGTCAACTTCGTCGACCGGCCGGACGGGGTCGGGGGGTCGCTGCGCCGCTGGTCCCGCGACCGATCGATCAACGACGGTCGGCCCATTTCGATCCGCCGCGACGAGGTCGCCGACGACGGGAGTTTCGCCGTGACTTGCGTGTGCGGGCAGTCGATCCAGGTGCCGGCCCGCCCCGACGCGGTGAGCGCCGAGCGCGATGAGGGGCTGAGGGTCAAGCTGGGAAGTTAGGACCCGGGGTGTGATGCCTCGAGAGTCAAGGCTCTCGGGGCTTGAGAAAAACTACCGTTGCGCCGAAGCTCCCCCGCTCCGGTGGAGCGTCGAAGAAGCGCACAACGATGGGACTGGCCTCGATAAGCCTCCGAACCTGAGCCCGGCGCACTCCCTTCCCCTTTCCATGGATCACGCGAACCTCGTCGAGGCCGCTCCGACGGGCCTCCTCCAGGTACTCGGTCAACGCGCTGCCGACGTCTCGCGGCAGGAACGAGTGGAGGTCAAACGAATCCTCGATCGGAATTCGTGTCGCCAATTCTCAAGTCTCCATTGGCGGGCCGCGGCGGTCGGTGAGCGGCGGGCGAACCCGCCGCTTGTCGCCCTCTCCAAGGGCTCGGTGCCGCGACCGGCGGCCGAAAACTTTCTGAACGAAGGTCTTCGACCTCGGCCTTGTCGACTCTATTCTCAATTCTCGATTCTGAACTTCAGTTTTCGTCAGACTTCCTCCACTTCTACTCTCACCGGCATGGCGGCCTTGGCGACTTTGGAAATGATGCAGTACTTCTCGGAGAGCGCGAGCGTCTTTTCGACCTGGGCCTTCTGCGTCGCCATCAGCGACGAGGGCACTCGCGCATACAGGACCATGTCGAGCATCTTGTAGCCTCCGGCCGGGTCCTTTCCGAGCGTCCCCGTCGCGCGAACCGCGGGCTCGGCGTAAGCGACGTTGAGCTTCTTCAGGAAGATCGCCCACGTATTGATGAAGCAGGCGGCGACGGCGGCCACGAGCAGCTCCTCGGGGTTCGTTCCCACACCGCAGCCGCCGAGCGACTTCGACCCGGCGATCGGGACGGAAAGATCGCCCTGAGGGAGACGAACCTTGCCGCAGCCCATTCCGTCTCCGGACCAGATCGCGTCCACCGTGAACAGATTTCGGTCCTCGGCCGCCGGGGACGACGCTTGCTCCATGAAATTCCTCCGAAGAGGATCATGGCACAGCGCGGTGAAAGCGTCTCCCTGACCGGCGCCCGCTCACGGTCGCCCGGGAGCCGGAGTCGGCGCGTACTTCTTGGTTCCTCGCAGCTCCTGCTCGGCGAACCGAATGTTCTTTTCGGCGAACGCATCGAACCATTTCCAGGCGCCGTAGCGTGCGTGGTGGAGCGGCAGAACGGCATCGACCAGGGATTGGCCCGATTGACCGCTCTCGATTCCCCGCTCGACCGTTTGCCGCAGGCCGGCGACGTAGTCGCGGAAATACCGCACGTGGAGCGCGTGCCCGACTTCCCCGTGACCCGGCACGAACGCCGACTGTGGGTAGTCGAGAAGGAACCGATCGAGCGTTTGCATCCAGGCTTTCGTGTCCGCATCGATCGTGTTGGGGACCGTTGCGTTCCAGAAGAGGTCGCCGGCGAACACGACATTGGTCTGCGGCACGACGACGATCGAATCCCCGCCCGTGTGTCCGGGGAGAGACCGCACCGAGACCGGGAAGCCGCCGGGCCAGAGCGTGATTCCGTCGCGGTAGGTCAGCTCCGGAAGCATCAAGCCCGCGAGCATCGCCTTTTCTTCCGGCTTGATCTCGGCGCGCCACTTGAGATTCTCCGTCCGAATCCACGCCCGGAGATTCTCGTGCCCGGCGATCAAGGCGCCGGCTTTCGCGAACACAGCGTCGCCACCGACATGGTCCAGGTGATAGTGCGTGTTGATCACCCACCGCACCGGTGCCGACGTTCGGCGCCGGATTTCTCGCAGGAGCTCTTCCGCCGCGGCGCCCGTCGCAAACGCGTCGACGACGACGACCGCATCCTTACCGACGATGAAGCCGGCATTGCCGACCGATTCGCGGTCGTCCGGAGCGGCG
>DATDNV010000407.1:0-9520 GCA_036518075.1 Thermoanaerobaculia bacterium | reverse complement strand
TCGACGCGACGACCGACTTCCGGGATCAGGTCGCGCGGCTGGGCGGACCGCCCGAGGCCATCCTGCTGACGCACGCGCACGTGGGACATTACCTGGGGCTGGCGCAGCTCGGCCGGGAGGTCGCCAATACCCGCGCGCTGCGAGTTCTTTGCACCGCGTCGATGGCGAAGTTTCTTCGTTTCAACCAGCCCTGGCGGAGGCTCGCCGAGGCCGGACACATCTCGATCGAAGAGCTGCTGCCGGGAAAGTCAACGGCTCTGACCGCGCACCTCCACGTGACGCCGATTCTGGTTCCCCACCGGGACGAAGACTCCGATACCGTCGCCTATCTGATTCGCGGCCCTTCGCGCACGCTTCTGTGGCTACCGGACATCGATCGCTGGGAAAAATGGGACCGTTCCCTGCGGCAGGTTCTCCAGGACGTCTCGATCGCCTACATCGATGGGACCTTTTCTTCCGCGGACGAGATCCCCGGCCGTTCGATTGCCGACATTCCTCACCCGCTCGTCCCGGACACCGTGGCGCTTCTGAACCGTCCCGGAAGGCCTCGCACCTCCGTCTTCTTCGTTCACTTGAACCATACGAACCGATTGCTCTGGGACAAGCAGGCGGTCGCGGCGCTCAAAGTGCAGGGCTTCTTCGTCGCCCGGGAAGGAACGCACCATCCCCTCTAGGTCGTCTCCGGGCCTCTTCGTCATGGTATGGAAGTCGCATTACCATAGACGCACAGAGGCGGACGAATGACAGCGCAACAGGAACCGGCTCCTCCATCGCCCGTCCTCCCCTGGCGCGGCACGACCTCTCATCATCGAGCGGGGTGGCCCAAGGGGTACTGGCGAACCGTCTGCTGGCGCGGCCTGCGACTGCGCTGTCCGGTTTGCGGGAAGGGCAAGCTCTTCCGGACCTATTTTCGAATGCACGAGTCCTGTAGCTGCTGCGGCGTGGGTTTCGCCCGGGAGCACGGACAGTGGGTCGGGTCGCTCGACATCAATACTCTGCTGACCGCGATCATCCTGATGGCCGGCGCCGGTTTCGGGCCCCTCTGGTCTCTTCGTACGAGCCTTGCCGTCTGGTGCACGGCCGCCGTGGTGCTTCCGATCGCCACTTTCCGCTTCAGCCGCGGCCTCTGGACGGCGATCGTGCATCTGACGGGAGGGGTCTATTAGGCGAAGTTTTCCTGGCCCGACTTCGGTTCAAAGCGCGGCCTCTGTTTCCAAACTGGCAATTGACGACTCTTTGTAAAGACTGTTTTTCCCCATGAGCTTCCGGCAATATCGACTCGTGACGAATCCCGCGCAGGCTCGGCGCCTCGACCGCCGCATCGCGGATCGCCGGCTCGCGCATCGCCGGAGGGAGCGCCGCTTCGCCGTTTCGCCGGAGACCCCGAACGAACGCCGCCGCGAGGAGCGCCGGCGCCGAGACTGACTCGAGAGCGCGCCGAACGGTAACGCCGCCGCTCGGTCAGCGGCTCCCGGGCGCGCCCGAGGCTCCGAGTCCCGCCTTCAGATCCGCGGCCAGCAGGCGGTGGAAGAGATGTTCGCCGGCTTCGCGACGGACCGAGAGGCGGCCGGCGACATAGGCACGCGAAGTCAGCCCGCGTTGAACCGACTTGCAGATGCCGAGGTCCTCTTCCTGAATTCGATTCCCAACCTCTATCGACGCGCGGTTCTTGGCGGCTGCCTCCGCGGACACGTCGATGAAGTAGAAATCGAAGATGACCTCCGTCCGATCGACGGAGATCGGCAGCACGAGATTGGTGTCCATCACCCCTTCATAGAGGTTGACCATGAAGTTCGGATGGATCCAGTAATAGAGGGCGCGGCCTCCCTTTCGCACTTCTCCGGTCTCGCGCTCCGCTCCCTTCGTGACGAGCGGGCTCGATTGCAGGCAGTACCGCTCGCCGTTTTCGATGGTGTACTGGCTGTAGTCGAGCACGCTATTGAGCCCCTTGTGCAGATGCGGCACGTGATACCCGCCGTCGAGGTAGTTGTCGACGAAGACTTTCCAGTTGCAGTCGATCGAATAGTGGCGCCGTTCGAAGAAGTGAAGCCGGGAGAGACGGAGGGGCGCGAACTGGCCGATCAGATCCGCGCCGAGATACTCCTCGAGCGTCGGACCCTCTTTGGCGAGCCGCACCCACACGAAGTTTTCCCAGACCCCGGCGGCGAGAGGCTCGAGTCCATTTCGTTCCTTTTCGAATCCACAGACCCCGGCGAAATCCGGCATCCCCTTGAGCTCTCCCTCGAGCGAATAGGTCCAGCCGTGGTAGGGACACCGGAGAAGGTGGGCCTTCCCGCAGGGCTCGGTCATCACCGCCGCCGCATGGTGGCGGCACACGTTGAAGAATCCGCGAAGGGTTCCATCCTCGCCGCGGACGACGAGAATCGGCTCGCCCGCGACTTCCGCGGTCAAATACTGGCCGGGATCGGCGACCTGGTCGGCGCGCCCGACCACGACCCAGTTGCGCGAGAAAACAGCCCGCTGTTCGAGCTGCTCGATTCGAGGATCCACGTACCACGACGCCGGGATCGTCCAGGCCTGATCGAGCGGCGCCTGGGCATCGTAGCTGTCGATCGCGGCTCTGATCGGTTCCATCACGAAGCGGCGGTCGGCCAGGGCGGCGTGGCCGTCTTCCGGGCTGGATTGAAGAACGGCGTCTTCGCCACCGCCGCCGGCACGCGATGGCGGACCGCCTCGACCGTGATCTCCATTTCGAGCGACGTTCCCGGCAATGCATGCTCGGACTGGACTGTCGCGAGCGCGATCAGTTTCTTCAGGACCGGCGACCAGGTGGTGGACGTGGCTTTGCCCGTCTGCTCTCTCTCCCGATAGACGGGGACGGCGACGCGGGAAGCCGCCGCGGGAGCTTGCGGAGGCAGACCCACCGCCTCGTACAGCTTCTCGACCGCGTTCCAGTCGATTTCGAGCCCGACGATTTGCCGCTCGGGTCCGCGCCGATCTTCCTCGCGCAGCGCGCGCTGTCCGACGAAGCGCTCCTTGTCCAGGTGGACGAGCCGGCCCAGGCCCATCTCGAACGGCGAGTACTTCTGGGATTCGATCAGCGCGAGCTTGCTCGAGCGAAAATCGACCTCGATGAGAAGCAATCCCGCTTCGATGCGGGCGACGTCCAGCGCGAGCATTCCGGCCGGGCGGATGTCGAAGGCGCGTCCTCCCGTCATGAGCGCATCCCAGACCCGGGGCGCGTCGTCCCAGGCCATCCAGATCTCGTAGCCCAGGTCGCCCGTGTATCCGGTTCGCGAAATCTCGACTGGGATTCCCGCGATTGTTCCCCGCGTCACGCGGAAGTACTTCAGCTTCTCGATCTCGGCATCGGCAACCGCTTTCAGGAGGCGGCCCGAAGTCGGCCCCTGAAGAGCGAGCGACGCGACCCGCTCGGAGATGTCCTCGATCTCGACCTGCATGCCGAACGCGTTCTGTCGGAACCAGCGGAGGTTCGGATCGGCCGCCGTCCAGCGGTAGGTGTTCTCCTCCAGGCGCGAGACGGTCCCGTCGTCGATCACCTTGCCGCGCTCGTCGCACCAGGGCGTGTAGATGACCGATCCCACGGAGACTTTTCTCAGATCGCGCGTCACGATGCGATCGACGAGCTTCGTCGCGTCCCGTCCCGTGATCCGGTACTTGTACAGAGGCGTGACGTCGATCAGTGCGGCGGCATTTCGGATGGCGTTGTACTCGTGCTCGTGGTGGGTCTCGTAGCTCGAGACCGCGTAATAGCCGGACCACTCGCGGTAGTTCAGGCTCTCGCAGAGAGCGAAAGTTTTGGCGTGGACGGCCGTTCCGATCGGCACGTGAGCACCTCCGAGTTTTTCGTTGTCCTCGGCGCGCATTATAAGTATGCTCGCTCGCCTTTACACGAACCGGGAACATGAGCCAGAGCTACGACGTCATCGTCATCGGCGGCGGACATAACGGCCTCGTCCACGCCGCGTATCTCGCGCGCGCCGGAAAGAAAGTTCTCGTGCTCGAGAGGAGACACGTTCTCGGCGGCGCCGCGGTCACCGAGGAAGTGTTCCCGGGTTTCAAGTTTTCGGTCGCGTCCTACGTCGTCTCGCTTCTGCGGCCCGAGATCATTCGGGAGCTCGACCTCCCCCGCCATGGCCTCGAGATCCTTCCGCTCGACGGCACGTTCACCCCGATGCCCAACGGCGACTATCTCTGGCGCGTCAACGATCACGCCAAGACCCGGCGGGAAATCCAGCGGCACTCGCGGACCGACGCGGAGGCCTACGAGGAGTACGGGAAGGCGATGGTCGACATGGGGAGGTTCGTCAAGCCGATCCTCTCCCTGACGCCGCCCGATCCGACAAAGCTCGATCTGAAGGGGCTGTTCGAGCTTCTGCGCCTGGGACGCCGTTTTCAGAAGCTCTCCTGGCAGGACCAATACAACCAGGTTCAGTTGATGACGATGAGCGCGGTCGATTTCCTGGACCAGTGGTTCGAAACCGACGTGTTGAAGGCGACGATGTCGGCGTCCGGGATCATCGGGACCTTCCTGGGCGTGCGGTCGCCGGGAACGGCCTACGTGCTCCTCCACCACTACATGGGAGAGATCGACGGAGCCTTCCGATCCTGGGGATTCGCGCGCGGCGGGACGGGAGCGATCTCCAACGCAATCGCCGACGCGGCGCGCGAGGCCGGAGCCGAGATTCGCACCGAGGCCCCGATCGTGAAAATCCTGACCCGGAACGGAAGCGCGACCGGCGTCGCTCTCGAGTCGGGAGAAGAAATCGGTGCGCGCGTCGTCTCCTCGAGCGTCGACCCCCGGCTGACGTTCTTCCGCCTGATCGGACGAAAGGAGCTGCCGGAGGAGTTCGCGGAAGACATCGACCGCTACAAGTTCCGCGGCTCCTCGGGAAAGGTGAACCTCGCGCTGGACGGACTGCCGGACTTCACCTGTCTGCCCGGACCCGGCGCGCACCTGCGAGGAGCAATCTCGATCTCGCCGTCCGTCGAGTACATGGAACGGGCCTACGACGACGCGAAGTACGGGCGATACTCGCGCCGGCCATACGTCGACATCGTCATTCCGAGCCTGACCGACCCGTCCGTCGCTCCTCCGGGCAAGCACGTCGTCTCCTGCTTCGTGCAGTACGCGCCCTATCACTTGAAAAACGGCGACTGGGACAAGGAGCGCGAAGCGTTCGGCGACACGGTCGTGGCGACGCTCGCGGAGTTCGCGCCGAACATCCGCGAGCGAATTCTGCACCGCCAGGTGCTCACACCGCTCGACATCGAGCGGACCTTCGGGCTCACGGAAGGCAACATCTTCCAGGGTGAGCTGACGCTGGAACAGCTCTTCTTCCTGCGCCCGGCGCCGGGCTGGGCCCAGTACGCGACGCCCATCCGAAACCTGTACATGTGCGGATCAGCCGCGCATCCGGGAGGAGGAATCATGGGAGCTCCGGGCAAGAACTCGGCGCTGAAGGTGCTTCATGACTGGAAGTAGAAGAAGAAACTGAGAATTGAGAGTTGAGAACTAAGAATTGAAAAACTCCGAAGATCGTCTCGTCATCATCGGAGCGGGGGCCAACGGGCTCGTGGCCGCGGCCTATCTGGCGCGCGCGGGATTGCGGCCGCTCGTTCTCGAACGCCGGCCGGTCATTGGCGGAATCGCGACGACGGAGGAGTTTCACCCCGGCTTCCGCTGCTCGCCGGTCGTGTCCGCTGCGGGTCCGTTTCTCGCGCGGATCGCCGGTGACCTTCATCTGGAGAAGCACGGTCTGGCCGCTCTTTCGCCGGCCGTCCGCGTCTTCGCGCCCTCCAATGGTCGTTCGCTCGTCCTCTATGACGATCCTTCGCGGACCGCGGCCGACCTCGAACGCACATCTCCCAAGGACGCGGCGAACTGGAAAGCGTTTGACGAGAGCCTGTCCCGGATCGGCCGCTTGCTTTCGACTCTCCTGACCACGACGCCGCCCGCCATCGATCGACCCTCGTTCGACGACGTCTGGAGACTGCTTCAAACCGGCTGGCGTTTCCGGGGTCTCCCGCGGCGCGACGCCTTCCGGCTCCTCCGGTGGGGACCGATGGCGGTCGCCGATCTCGCGGCCGAGTGGTTCGAGACCGAGCCGCTCCGCGCCGTAATCGCCGCGCGCGGAGTCTTCGGCAACTTTGCAGGGCCCTGGTCGGCCGGCACGAGCGCGAACCTGCTGCTTCAGGCCGCCGCAGATCCTCGAGCGGCCGGCGGAGGCGCCTTCATCCGCGGGGGCATGGGCGCTCTGGCCACCGCTCTCGCCACCGCCGCTCGCGAGGCGGGAGCGGAAATCCGGACGAGCGCCGAAGTCGCATCGATCGCGGTTCGGGATGGAGGCGCCCGCGGGGTCCGACTCGTGGACGGAAAGGAGATTCCGGCGGCCGCGATCGTTTCCGCGGCGGATCCCCGCCGGACCCTCTTGAACCTCGTCGACGTCGCCGACCTCGACCCGGACTTTCTGGAGAAGATCCGACACTACCGCTCCACAGGGGTCGTGGCGCGCGTGCACCTGGCTCTCTCCGCGCTTCCACGATTCTCCGCCCTGAGCTCGAGCTCCGGCGATTCCGCCCAGACTCTTTCGGGCCACATTCACATCGGGCCCGAGATCGATTCGATCGAACGGGCGTTCGACGCGGCCAAATACGGACGATTCTCTTCCGAGCCCTACTGCGACGTGACGATTCCGTCCATCCTCGACAAAGACCTTGCTCCCGCCGGCAGCCACGTCCTGTCCGCCCACGTCCAATACGCTCCCTACCGGCTGGGCGATGGAGACTGGAAGAGCCAGAAGGAGGCGCTCGGCGATGCGGTTGTCCGCACGCTCGCCGCCCACGCGCCGGGCCTGGAAAAGCTGATTCTCGCGCGCCAGGTTCTGACGCCGGTCGATCTCGAGGAGACCTACGGGCTGACCGGCGGCCACATCTTTCATGGAGAGCACAGCCTCGATCAGCTCTTCACGATGCGGCCGGTGCTCGGCTGGGCGCGCTACCGGACTCCGATTCGCGGGCTCTTTCTCTGCGGCGCGGGGACGCATCCAGGCGGCGGCGTCACCGGCGCGCCGGGCTGGAACGCGAGCCGGGAGATCGTGAAGGACTTGAAGAAACTCTAGCTCTCAGCTTTCAGCTTACAGCTTTCAGCCAGACCGGACGGAGAGCTATATCAATTTAGATATAGTGCGGGAACCGGAAGGCCAGTCGAGGAGCTAAGTGTTCTGGCTGACCGCTACGCTGGCTGCGCGACCTTCTCGTAAGCGGCGGTCAGCGCGGCCGCAATCTGATCCGGCGTGCGGCCCTCGATCTGCTGGCGCTGAAGGAGGTAGACGAGCTTGCCTCCGGCCAGAATCGCGACCTGCGGAGAGGATGGCGGGTAGCCTTCGAAATAGCTCCGAGCCCGCGCCGTCGCTTCGACATCCTGCCCGGCAAAGACGGTCGCGAGTCGCCGCGGGGCCGCCGGATGCTTGAGCGATTGGGCGACCCCCGGGCGAGCGACTCCGGCCGCGCAGCCGCAGATGGAATTGACGAAGAGAAGTAGCGGCTCGTTCGCGCTCGAAATCTCGCGATCTACGTCTTCGGGGGTCAGCAGCTCTCGAAATCCCAGCCTCGTCAGCTCCTCCCGCATCGGGGCGACCATCATCGGCGGATACGGCATGTTTGACCTCCCTGCCTCGGAGAGCCTATATCCTAGTCCGCGCACAGGCTTTGGAAAGGAAGAAAACCGTGGAAGTCACACGACGCAACATCGTTCTCGGCGCCGGCGCTGCGGCCGCCGCTGCCCTCTTACCACCGGATTTCGCCGAGGCCGCGGCGACCCCGCCGCCCCTTCCGCCTCCGCTTCCCCCGGACGTTTTTCGCGACCGCCAGTCGCGCCTGCGGGCTGCCGCAAAGGCGAAGGGATTCGACGCCCTGTTCGTGACCCCGTCGGCAAATCTGACCTATTCGGCCAACCTCTCGATCTTCCGGAGCGAGCGGCTGACCGCGCTGCTGCTCCTGACCGGAGGACCGGCCGTCCTCGTGACGCCCTCGTTCGAAGAGGCAAATCATCGGCGCAGCGCCGTCGTCGACGAGGTCAAGACCTGGAAAGAGGACGAGGATCCGATGAGCGTGGTCGCAAGCATTCTCGGTCCGCAGAAGACGGTCGGCGTGGAAGGTTCGACGGCTTACTCCACCGTCTCGGCGCTCGGCGCCAGGGCAGGCCGGGTCGACGACGCGACGGGAATCTTCGACGAGATGAGGCGAGTCAAGTCCGAGCAGGAACAGGGCTTGATCGCCGAGGCCGGTCGCCGCACGGTCGCCGCGATCCGCGCGACCCACAAGCGAATCCGGGCGGGAATGAGCGAAGGCGATGTCGAGCGGATCCTCGAAGAGGAATTCGTCAAGCAGGGAGTCCGGGGCGGCGGCCTCGTGCAGTTCGGGCCCTCCTCCGCTTTCCCCCACGGCGCGCCCGCGGAGCGGCGCCTCGCGAAAGGCGATCCCGTCCTGATCGACTGCGGCTGCCGGGTCCACGGCTACACCTCGGACGTCACGCGCACGGTCAGCTTCGGCCCGCCGTCCGATGAGCTCCGAAAGGTCTACGACATCGTCGATCGCGCGCAGGTCGCGGGGATCCAGGCGCTCAAGGCCGGTGTCTCGGGAGAGGACGTCGATCGGGCCGCGCGCAAAGTGATCGAAGACGCGGGATACGGGCAGTTCTTCACACATCGGCTCGGCCACGGCCTGGGTCTCGACGGGCACGAAGCACCCTACCTCGTGCACGGCAACAAGACTCCCCTCGTCATCGGAAACACCGAGACGATCGAGCCGGGAATCTACATGCCCGACAAGTTCGGCGTCCGGATCGAGGACGACTACGCGGTCCGAAAGGACACCCCGGGAAGCCTGTCGGAGAGGACGTCCGAGCTCGAGATCGTCTATCCCTAGAATTGTGGTCTCGCGCGTGGAGATCGCTTCGCGGGCGGGCCGCATCCCTCGTCGGCCCGCTCGGGCCCAGCCGCCAGGGAGAGTACCGCGCCCTCGCTGGTCGTTCAGTCGCAGCCGCAGAGAGGCTCATGGTTTATCCGGGTCATGCTCCTTCGCTCATCGCCGCCGGCGGGAGGCGGACCCGCCCGGGTCACTCAGGTCGCCGAGCAGAGAGCCCGGAGACGCCGGCGTTGCCCGGTGGCGGCCCTGTCCGAGGGCACACACAACCCTTGAGCTAAAGCTCAGATGCTCCTGTGCCCGAGTGACCGGAGCGGCGGCTCCGCTCTCTCATCAGACGCAGGCCGCCGCGTGCCGCCAAGGGCATTGACGGCGGTTCCGGGCGACTCCCTGGGTCAGCACTCCCACCCCAACGGTCAGCGACTGCGACCCGGTCGAATCGTGGCGCTGGACGCGCTGCGCGGGTTGACCATCGCCGGCATGCTTACCGTCAACACGCCGGGGACCTGGGCGCACGTCTATCCCCCGCTCCTCCACGCGGAGTGGCATGGCTGGACCTACACCGACACGATCTTCCCCTTCTTCCTGTTTGTCGTCGGAGTGTCTCTGGTTC
>DATDNV010000406.1:0-3382 GCA_036518075.1 Thermoanaerobaculia bacterium | reverse complement strand
AAGACCACCCGAAGTCCCAGTACCGAAGTCAGGTCGAAGCGCTGATGGCGAAAGTCCAGGGCGACCTGCACAAATGAACCGGCGCGTTGGGAACTTTCTCGTCTTCTTCGCCGCGGCCGCCGCGGTTCTCGCAGCGCCCGTTCCGAAGCCCGATGAGCTCATTCGGATCGAAGCAGGGCTGAGCGGTTCCAACGACCGCTCCGGTGTCGTTCACCTGCAGGGAACGATCCTCGCCGGGTGGCACATCAACAGTCACAAGCCGACCGAGGACTACCTGATCGCTACGGAGGCGAGCCTCGACCCCGCCGACGGGGTCAAAGCCGGAGAGCCGAGCTATCCCGAAGGGAAGCTGAAGAAATTCTCCTTCGCCGACAAGCCTCTTTCCGTCTACGAGGACCGGTTCACGATCGATATTCCCGTCTCCTCGTCCGGCACTCTTCCGGGAGCTTTTTCGGGAACCCTCCACTTTCAGGCGTGCAACGACACGCAATGTCTCCCGCCGGGCTCGGTGCGATTCGAAGCGAAGAAGGGCGCGGCTTCCGCGGCCGGTCCCGTTGGCGCCGGCGCGGTGCCGCTGGCGCAGGCTCCCTCCGCGAGCACGCCGGCCCCGGGCGCCTCCAACGACTTCGGCGATCTTCTCGCTCGTCGTGGCCTCGCCGTTGCCCTTCTCATCGTCTTCGGCTGGGGCCTCGCGCTGAATCTCACTCCCTGCGTCTATCCGGTCATCCCGTTGACCATCGGTTTCTTCGGTGGCCAGACTCCCGGCAACAGCGGCCGCACCTTCCGGCTGGCCGCGCTGTACGTGCTCGGAATGGCGACGATGTACTCGGCTCTCGGCGTGATCGCGGCGCTCTCGGGCCGGCTTTTCGGCGTGGCGCTGCAGTCGCCGTGGGTTCTCGGCGGGATCGCGGCGGTTCTCGTTCTTCTCGCTCTCTCGATGTTCGGCCTCTACGACATCCGCATGCCCACGGGCTTGACACAGAAGGCCGGCGCAAAAGCCGGGGCGGCGGGTGCGTACGGGATGGGACTCCTCGTGGGTGTCGTCGCCGCCCCCTGCATCGGGCCGGTCGTCCTGGCTCTTCTGGCGTTCGTCGCGGCGCGGGGCGACGCCGCCTTCGGCTTCCTGATCTTCTTCGTCCTGTCGCTCGGCCTGGGTCTCCCCTACCTGTTCCTGGGAGTCTTTTCCGGGAGCCTCTCGCGGCTGCCTCGCGCGGGAATGTGGATGGAGGACGTCAAGAAGATTTTCGGATGGCTGCTCCTCGCGATGTCGGCCTACTTCCTCCGGACGATCCTTCCGCGTCCGATTGGTCCCTGGCTGTTGCCGGTGGTCCTGTTTCTGGGCGCGGTCATGCTCGCGTTCGGCAAGGCGCGGCTCGGGCGCACACCGCGCTGGATCGCCGCCGCCGTCCTCGCGGCCGCGGGTCTCTTCTTCCTTCCCCGTTCCGCGCCCTCTTCGAACGCCTCGCTCTGGATGCCTTACTCGGGCGACGCGCTTTCCCGGGCAGGACGCCCGGTCATCATCGACTTCTCCGCCGACTGGTGTCTGCCCTGCCGCGAGCTGGACGAGAAGACGTTCTCCGACGAGCGCGTCCTCAAAGAGCTTCGCCGCCGCTCGTTGTTGAAAGCCGACCTGACTCAAGCGCGATCACCCGACGCGCTCTCACTCACGGAGAGATACGCGATTCTCGGCGTGCCGACAATCGTTTTTCTCGACGCGTCCGGAAAAGAGCGAACCGACCTGCGGCTCGTGGGCTTCGAGGGACCCGACGAGTTCCTCGAGAGGCTGGCGAAGGCGCCGTAGGAGCCTTCAGCTCACAGCTTTCAGCCAAACTTTTTTGTAGGGGCGTGCGCCTCAGCCGCGTACCTGAAATCTGGTTGGCTGAGAGCTGAAAGCTGTCACGCGCCCGGGAGTCTTCCGAGCTTCCTCAGCGCTTCCTTCGCGGCCTTTCGCTGCGCTTCGCGCTTGGAGGCGCCGCGCGCAAGAGCGAAAGGTTGGCCGTTCCAGAAAACCTCCACCACGAAGGTTTTCTCGTGGTCGGGCCCGTATTCATCCACGATCCGATAGTCGGGAAGCGGCAGTCCGAGCGCCTGCGCCGCCTCCTGGAGTGCGGTCTTGTGATCGTGAAACGACAGGTCGCCGATGTCGATGCCCGCGATGTCGTTCAGGAAGACACGGCTGATGAACGCGCCGGCCGCGGGCAGGCCGCCGTCGAGGTAGATCGCCGCCACGAGCGCCTCGAACCCGTCCGCGAGGAGCGACAGCTTCTCCGCGCCTCCCGACCGGGCCTCGCCCGTCCCCATGCGGAGATACCGGCCGATCGCGAGAACCCTTCCTTTCTCAGCCAGCGTCGCCGTCGACACCAGGTGCGCCTTGATCTTCGAAAGCGCGCCTTCCTGGAGATTCGGGAAGCTGCGGAAGATCAGCTCTCCGATGAGAAACCCCAGCACCGTATCCCCGAGGAACTCCATCCGCTCGTTGTTGGGAGAGGGAGACTCGCGCCTCTCGTTGGTGAACGACTTGTGCGTGAGCGCGCGCGAGAGCAGCTCCGGATCCCGGAAACGGTAGCCCAGGATCTGTTGAAACTCCGCGAGGGAATCGACGGCGCTGCTCAATTTTCCTCTTTCGAGCCTAGGATTGCTGGTGCCGGAGGCCGGAATCGAACCGGCATGGGCCTTTCGACCCTCGGGATTTTAAGTCCCGTGCGTCTACCAATTCCGCCACTCCGGCTTCGCTTCGGGTCATGGCAAGCGCGAGAATTCGGGCGCGAGCCGGGGCACGCCGCGCCCGGCCCTGAGCGCCTTATGCCGCCCGCCTCGCTCGAAAATGGAGGCGACGGGCGGATTCGAACCGCCGAATAAAGGTTTTGCAGACCTCTCCCTTAACCACTTGGGTACGTCGCCGTCGGCGCGAATTTTAACCCGGATTCTCGGGCGTCTAGGCGTCGCGCCTCAGCACGCTCTCATAGGAAGCGGGCGGTGGTCCTTCGTGGTCCTGCCGCCGTCCACCTCGCGTGCGTTGCTGCGGCCAAGTGCCCGACCTCGACGGAGGGAGAGCACCTCCGCACGCACGCGAGGCCTTCGTCCGCCGTCACCCCTCGGACCGCCGCCCCGAATGCCGTATGAATCCGGCGACGGTAAGCCTCCCGCTGGCGGCGATGAGCGAGGGAGCACTGGAGGCAGAGCTTCGGCCTTTTCAGAACTGCGAACGAGCGACCAGCGAGGGCCCGGTTCATTCTGACCAGGCCAGGCCCGAGCGTGCCGCCGAGGGAGGCAGACCGGCGCCGGATCGCCTCATTGGAAGAACCTGAGAGACGTCTAAGGGCTCGAATAATCGCGGATGAGACCGGTGACGACGCCCTGCAGAATCACGTCGCGGGCTTCG
>DATDNV010000405.1:0-4823 GCA_036518075.1 Thermoanaerobaculia bacterium | reverse complement strand
CTTGGCGTAGATCGGATAGGGAAAGGTCGCGCCGGCTCCGGTGATGTCGGCGGCGAGGCTGCCGACACTCGCGGCGCTCAGCACAAGAGCCGATACCGCGAGCGTGGTGGTTCTCAAGAAGCGTAGGATCTGCATAGGGCTCCCGATAAAGAGTTCGGTAAGAAACGGTGGAAAGCCCGTGCATATTATGCGGCCGGTATTTCGAAAATGTTACAGTCGGCGCTTCTTCATTACAGTCCATTTATACAATATATTCATCAAGTTGCTTCCGAGCAGCGCGGCCTTTGTCGCGCCTTCTTGCGCGCTGAAAGCAGCCGTTTCACCCGGCCTTCGACGGGGCGCTTCAACGGCAAGCGCTCGCGACTTGCGCATCTCAGGTGAAGCATTCGCACTCGTTTCGCTTTGACCCACACCGGGCATCGTTGGCTCTCCCGAAAGCTTCGCCGTCAGACGTGCTTCGGGCGAGCGCGCTCGACCCGGCGACTCTGAGTTCCGATGTTTGCTCGCGCGTCCGACGCCGTCCGCAGCTAATCCGTTCGGTTCTTCGCACTACGCTGCTCGATTTGCAAGCGCGTGCGCGCGATCGGAGATGTCCCCGTATCAGAAGAGCGCGCGTGTGACATCAGCAAATCATTTCTGCTTCTCTCCGGGACACCAAGATTGAGATTCCGGCTCGATCGACGCGGAGTTTTCTGCGAAATACTTCTTGCTGCTTTGCTTATTATGTGCAATGCTGCTGAAAATTTTTTACCGTTGAGATTCAAATCTTGCGCGAGAAGCAAGATTGACGCGGTGAAAAGTGGATTTTCAGTCGCTCGGTAGACCGGGCGGCAAGGATTCGCCGGCGGGTTCGTCCCGACGGTCGAATCGCCCGCAGCAACTTAGGACGGGCGCTGTGCTTGCTTCTTTAACCTTTGATGGAGGCTAGTGATGGCGAAGAAGAGAAAAGCCAAGAAAGCTGCGAAAAAGAAGAAGAAGTAGATAGGCGAAGTCGCCAAACCCGCCCGATCGCGAGTGCGATCGAGAAAGCAGGGCTGGGAACAGGCCGGGAGAGCTGCGGCGAAACCGGCTGCGCCGATGACGGAAGCGCCTCTTTTAGAGCGTTTCGCAGAGGTCGCGCCCGGGGCAGGACCTGCCCCGACACCCCGTGGCAGCTTGGTCGTTCCCCTGAACTACGCGCCCTGAGCGGGTTATGAATGGGCTGCGGCCAGTCCGGGGCTCCGCGCTCCGGACTGGACCGCAGACATTCGGTTCGGAATTACCCCTTCAGTTTCTCGAGAAAGTGCTTCCGGAATTTTGCGACCTTGGGCCTGACCACATAGGCACAGTACGGCTGCGCGGGATTGCGCCGGAAGTACTCCTGATGATAGTCCTCGGCAACATAGAACTGTGACGCCGGCGCGATCTCGGTGACGATCGGGTCGTCGTAGATCCGCTCGGCAGTCATTTGGGCGATGACCTGCTCTGCTGCGGCCTTCTGCTCGGCGGAATGGTAAAAGACCGCGGAACGGTATTGCGTTCCCCTGTCGTTGCCTTGGCGGTTCAGGGTCGTCGGGTCATGAATCACGAAGAACACCTCGAGGATCTCCCGGAAAGACACTCGCCTAGGATCAAAGGCGATTTGCACCACTTCCGCATGGCCGGTCGTGCCGGAGCAGACCGCCTCGTAGCTAGGGTTCGCCGTCTTTCCTCCCATGTAGCCCGATTCAACCGACTCCACGCCTTTCAAGTCGTCGAACACCGCCTCTAGACACCAGAAGCACCCGCCCGCGAGCGTTGCGATCTCCCGTTCCGTGTCAGCCATGTGTTTGCCTTCTCCCCTCAGTAGCGTGCTATTTTGTCGGGTCGAGACCGACTTCATTACAGTATGCAGCAAGGACGAAACAGCGTGGAGGACGGCGCTGATTCCGCAAATCAGCCTCCGCCCCTCATCGGCTTCAACGCTTGGGCGGGAGATCAGACCCTGCGGAACGCGGTGGAGCGGGAGGGCGGCGGGTGGATTTCCACGCGCGCCGGCGAACTGGGAGAACTGGTTGGCAGCGAGCGCATGCAGGTGCTCGCCGCGCAAGCGAACCGCTTTCCCCCGGAGCTGAGAACACACGACCGCTTCGGCAACCGCATCGACGCAGTCGATTACCACCCGGCCTATCACGAGTTGATGTCGCTAGCGTTCCGTGCCGGGCTCCATTCTCTCGCCTGGGCGGAAGCAAGACCGGGAGCCTGGGTTGCGCGCGCCGGTCTCAATTATCTCTGGAACCAGGGGGAAAACGGGGTGGCATGCCCGGTCACGATGACCTTCGCTTCCGTGAAAGTCCTCCGCAACGACCCGACCTTAGCGGCCGAATGGGAGCCGAAAGTCCTTGCATGCGACTACGATCCGCGGCCGCTTCCACTCCTGCAGAAGCGCGCGGCTACAGTCGGAATGGCGATGACCGAAAGGCAGGGCGGGTCCGACCTGCGCAAGATTTCCTCCCGAGCCGTTTCCACCGGCGGAAAAGAGTACGAGTTGAACGGCCAGAAGTGGTTTTGTTCGGCCCCCATGAGCGACGCGTTCTTCACCCTCGCGAACACCGATGCAGGACCCACCTGCTTCTTTGTGCCGCGTTCCTTGCCCGACGGTGCACGCAACACCTTCCTTATCCAGCGCCTCAAGGACAAGTGCGGCAATCGCTCGAACGCCTCCTCCGAGATCGAGTATCGCGGAACGCGGGCGCGGCTCGTCGGCGAAGAAGGGCGCGGCATCGCCACTCTGATCGAGATGGCGCATCTCACGCGCTTCGACATCGTAGTCGCCTGCGCAGGGATGATGCGGACCGCGCTCAATCAGGCGCTGCACCATGCTGTTCATCGCCGCGCCTTCGGGCGCCACCTGGTGGAGCAGCCGCTGATGCAGAACGTGCTCGCCGACCTGGCTCTGGAGACGGAGGCCGCCGTCCTGCTCGCCTTTCGTCTCGCGGGGGCTTTCGACCGCGCGTCAGTGGACCCGCGCGAGCGGCTCCTGGTTCGCCTCATGACCCCGATCGCGAAGTATTGGCTTTGCAAGCGCCTGCCTCCCTTCGTTGCGGAAGCGATGGAGTGCCTGGGCGGGAACGGTTATGTCGAGGAAGGGCCTCTTGCGCGGCTGTATCGGGAGGCACCGCTCAACGGTATCTGGGAAGGCTCCGGAAACGTTGTCTGCCTGGACGTTCTCCGCTCCCTGGAGAAGACCCCTGACGCCCCCGGAGATCTCCTCGACGAGATCGCAAGAGGGGGTACGCGCTCGCGGCAGGAGGGCGCCGCCATTCTGCAGGGGTCAAAGGGCGGCGGCGAAACGGAGTTCGAAGCGCGACGTATTGTCGAAGCACTCGCGGTCGCGCTTCAGGCGAGCCTCATGGAGCGGCACGCCGCGCCGGAGGCCGCCGACGCATTCTGTGCGTCGCGCCTCGAGGGCGAGGGAGGCCGGGCGTTCGGGACGCTGCCTCGGGGGACGCGCTACGAACGGATCATCGATCGCGCGCAGCTTGTCCCTTGAATCGGCTCGCTAGAACATCCAGCGAGCCTGTGCGCTCAGGATCTGGATCGATCCGGTGTAATCCACGGAGAGGTTGCCCCGGAACGTGTTCTCGCCGGTTGCAGTCTTGTTGACCTGCGCGTTATCCATCTTGATGTACACGTACCCGAAGTCGAAGCTCAGGCTGGGAGAAGCCTGCACGCCCGCGCCGATCGCATACCAGGTCCGATCCGCGTCGGGCAGACGCGGCGTCCGGTTGGCGGAGTCGGGCACCGGCGATTGATCGAGGGCGATGCCGGCCCGGAGCACCCAGGTATCGTTCGGCTTGTAGGTCCCTCCGACGGAGTAGCGGTAGCTGTTCTTCAGGTTCAGCGTCACGACCGAGTCCGCCTGGGTCGAATCGAACTGGATCCGCAGCTCCGGGATCGAGCTCCAGTTCGTGCGGGTCACGTCGGCCATCACGGCCCATTTCGGCCCGAGCTGCTGATAGGCGCTGATCGACATGCTCGCAGGCAGAACGACGTCCGCCTTCGCCCCGGAATTGACGAGTCCGGTACCCGCCAGAAGAGCTCCAGGCACGTTTCCCGGCGTGGTGATGTCGAAGTTCCCCGACAGCTTCTGCGTGATCTTCGAGCGATACGCGGCGCCGACGCGAAGGTCGCTCGTGAGCTGCGCGAGCAAGCCGAGGTTGTAGCCCCAGGCGTTGCCGTCCGCGGTGACCTTGGCGTTGCCGTCGTTGGGGTTGTTGTTCGGGGTGAATCCGGCACCGGCACCGCAGGCCGCGGAAAAAGCCCCGGCGGCGGCCACGGTGCAGATTGAGGCGAAGTCCACCGCCTGGGTCAGCTCGGCCTTGAAGTGCTGATAGTTGACGCCGACGCCGCCGGACAGCATGTCGTTGAACTTGTAGGCCGCGGCGACGTTGTAGTTCATCGCCTCGATGTCCGACTTGATGGCGTGGTACCGGCCCGCCCAGGTGCTGTCGTACTCCGTCGTCAGGCCGAAGGGCGCGTTGATTCCTCCTCCGACGGAGAAATCCTTCGTCAGGGGGTGCGTGTAGTAGAAGCTCGGTACGAAAGCCGCCTGTCCAGGATCTTTCCCGGCCCCTCCGCCGATCGGGGAGCCGGTGATGGCGCTGGCGCTGTTCAGGCTCGGCTTGAAGCTCGGGTCGATATAGCTCCCTGCGAAGACGAGTTGCGGCCGCGTAAGCCGAGTCATGCCCGCCGGGTTGTACCAGACGGTGCTGGCGTCCTCGGCGATCGCGGCGCCTCCGGCGTACGCGGCACCGATGCCCGAAGCATTCTGCTCGGCGATTGCGAAGAACGCCGCCGAGGCC
>DATDNV010000404.1:0-2011 GCA_036518075.1 Thermoanaerobaculia bacterium | reverse complement strand
TCGAACGATTTCCCGGCCCGGGCCTCGCCGTTCGTCCGGGCGGCACGAGGCCGGCTCGCGGCCGTGATGAATACGAGAGCTCCGACGATCGACAGCGGCCAGACGATCCGTCGGATCCGGTTCTGAGTCATGGTCCGAAATCCTCTCTGGCGGTTGCGCGGACCGTCCGCCCTGCGCTTGTTGTCCGAGGACGGACGGTCCGGCCCAATTCCGCCGGCTACTTCGCGGTACTCCGGTCGGCATCGGTGTTCGGGCTTTCGCTGTTCCTCTGCGTGTGACCGGTGTTCGCGCCGGCCAAGGCGTCGCCCGATGCATGGACGTGCATCAGATGCGCGCTTGCGGAACCCATCCGGGAGCTGAAGAACAGGAAGAAATTGGAACCGACTTCGATTGCCCGACCCGCGGCTTCCACGTCGTCCATGACTTTGCTGGACGTGATGCCGCTGCTCCCGTCGGCCGCCGGCCAGTCACCCTGAGACAGGACCAACACCGGCCGAACCTCCCACCAGATCGGCTGGGCGTTGACGCGCGAGTTATCGACGACGTGGCTGTGGTTCGGCGTGGGGACGAAGATCGGCGTGGTTGGAGGGCCGGTCTTTCCCAAAGCGAACAGGGTCTTGGACAAGTCGACCGATGAAGAGTGCATGGTGCAAGTCCCGGGAACCGGATTGTTCGGATCCGGACACTGCGTCGTGATGGCGGGGTCGACCTTCTTCTTCCAGGCTTCCGGGACAAAGCCGAAGGCAGCGATGAGGGCCCGTCCGAGGGCCGGCCCGCAAAGCTCGCCCGGTCGGCCGCGGTCCGGACAGTCCATCGCGTCGTCGGGGTTGATGTCGTGGTCGACCGAAAACATGGGAACGAGGACATAGAGGTGAGCCGTGTGTTTGATGTCGCCGCCGGTCGGGTCCTGAGTGGGCTCGGTGATCGGCTGACAGATGGGCAGCTGCATCTCATTGGGATCCGACTGAGCCAGCTTCCCGTTGAAATCCAGGTCCAGGTTCGGCTGGTCGACGCAATCGAAGTTCTGAAGGTAAGTAAAAGTCACGAGTCTTCCGTTACCGAAGCCGTTCGTCTGGTTGGGGGCCAGTTGCGCGAAGGCGCTTCTCGCGACGAGCGCCGCGCAGAAGCAGGTCGAGAGAGTCAGCCAGAAGCTCGCCGCGGAACGTCTCGGGGACATTTTGGGTAGACATCGGACAGAGGACATGCTTTCTCCTTTCACTTGTGCGATCTCCTCCGGGTCCCACGCTCTCGTGGAGGACGCGCGACGCGATCGCCGACGTTGCCCTCACCGACGGACACTGCGCCGATCGGCTGGCCCTACCGACTAAGGAGTCGCTCGCTTCGATACAGTGACACGCGCTTAGAGAGCCTTAAGCCGGTCGAATCAAGAACGCGTTAAAAAGCGGTGATTGGGAATGCCGCTTGCAAAATTCAATCGTCGTTATGACGGATGGTTGCGGCACGGATCACTCACGCGCTCTCGAAGCACGGAGATTCTCGGACGAGCAGATCGTGGAGAGAGTCTGCGCGGGCGACACCGAGCTCTTCGAGATTCTCTTGCGCCGATATAACCAGCGGGTTTATCGCGCTGCCCGCTCGGTTCTTCGGAACGAGGCCGAGGCGGAAGAAATCGCACAGGAAGCATGGGTGCGCGCGTTCGATCACCTCGGCCAGTTCGCCGGCCGCGGCCGGTTCGCGAGCTGGGTGACGCAAATCGCGTTACACGAAGCATGGGCGCGCGCTCGCCGCAGCCGCGTGACTCGACGACCTCCGGGACTGGAAGCCGCGGAGTTCGATCCCATCGAGCTCCGATCCGATCCGGAGCAGCGCGCTTCGGAGCGGGAGATCCATGAGCTGATCGAGGTGGCGATCGACGCTCTGCCCGAGAAGTATCGACTCGTTTTCCTGATGCGAGACGTTGAGGGCCTCTCGACGACGGAAGCGGCAGGATCCCTCAGACTTTCGCGAATCGCGGTCAATACGCGCCTGTACCGCGCCCGGGCCCTTCTCC
>DATDNV010000403.1:0-3343 GCA_036518075.1 Thermoanaerobaculia bacterium | reverse complement strand
CTCGGTTTCGCTGCCTCCGTCGGGAAGCTCCGCCCAGGTCACTTCGCCGAAAAAGCTGAACGTCTTACCCAGGGTCCCGGCCGCGAAGAGGTTGACTTCCTGGGGGAACTGAAAGTCGTTGTGAATGATCTGCTTCCCATTCTCGTCCTCGCTCGAAGCGTAGATGTTGGCGAATTTTGTATTGAGCGCAAGAGGAACGAACGATGGCAGATCGCTCGGGAAGACCATCTCCGGCCACATGCGTTCGTAAGCCTCCGCGCCGAGAGAGACCGGCTTCTGTTTGATCTGCTCTTCGGTCTCCTGGGGCATGTGGTAGCCGTTCAAGCGAAACGCCTCTCCAAACGGGTTCAGCTTGGGGAAGATGACGTGGCACGTCTGACAGGAGGTCTGGTACTTGCGAGAGAAGGCGGGGACCGCATTCGCCTGGCTCGCCGCGAAGAGAGTCAGCATCGCGCCGAACCAGAGGGACCGGGATAGGACTCGCATGGTTTCACTCCTTTTCAATCGCCGAACGACTCCGTATCGATCTCTGGTTTTCATTCGACCGCGCGCCGACGAACGGCCCCTGATGTGAATGCATCAATTGCTTCGCCGGCCGCTGAGCGGCGAGGAAGGGTCGGTGGACCGAGTCGTCTCGGGGCGTGTGCTGCCGGCGGCCGGCGGCCGCCGATTCGCTCCTACGGTCGGATATGACGCCCGTCATGGACCGGGCCGCGCGATCGGCAGAGCCTGACGGACATGACGAATGAGGCTTTATTCGATCCGCGGCTCCCGGTGCGAGTCCTTCTCGAGCGGTCCGCCGCAGCCCGCTCCGTGCTGGCGTCCTACGGAATCGACTCGTGCTGCGGCGGAGAGCATCCGCTGGAGCTCGCGTGCAGGGCGAAAGGCGTTCCGTTGGGAGAAGTGCTCGTGGACTTGCAGTCGGCCCACCGTGTAGCGGAAGCCCAGAACCGGATTCCGCCGACGATGACGGTCCGCGAAGTTCTGCGGCGCTTCCCCTCGACCGCGCCCGTCCTCGAACGCTATGGCCTTTCGAATTGCGGTGGCGCGGAGGGACCAGAGGAGCCGCTCGCGTGGTTCGCGACGGTGCACCGCCTTCCACTCGAGGATTTCCTGCGGGACGTGCGCGAGGCGGCCCTCCGAGACGCGGTCCCCGCTCAGGGCCCGGCGGCTTCCACGGCCGCCCCAACTCCGTTCTCCCCTCACTTCATTCTCGGCTCGCTGTTCCTGACGCTCACTCTCGGCGCGACGACCGGGATGATCAACCTTCTCCGCATTGCCGCGGGCGGAGACGTGCCGATATCGCATCGTCAGATCCACGGCCATACCCAGATTCTCGGATTCGCCGCTCTCTTCCTGATGGGCATCGCCTATCACGCGCTGCCGCGGATCCTCGGCATTGGAGGTCTCCATCCTCGCTCCGCGAGGCCGTCTTTCTGGATGATGTTTACTGGCGTCCTTCTCCGGAATCTCGGGCAGCCGCTCGCGTTCTACGCCACCGGACGCGCGCTCTCGTTGATCTCGGCAGGACTGGAAGCCGCCTCGGCTTTGCTGTTCGCTCGATTCGTCTTTGGGCTGCTTAGGCGCGTCCGCGAAGGGAAGTACGATCGGAAAGATCCGATCCTGCGTTTCGTGGCGATCGGAACGGTCTGTTTCCTCCTGGCCATCCTGTTCGATTCCGCTCAGGGAATCTGGCTCGCCGGCCATTTCGAAACCGCCTTGCCGGCGGCCCTCGTCGAGCCTTTCTATTTCGCGGCGTTGTATGGATTCCTGCTCGCCTGGGTCTACGGCTTCGGAAACCGCGTCGTCTCGCTCTTCCTGGGTGTCGGCGGCGCCATCCGGCGCACGCCGGAAACCGCAATGATCTTTCAGATCGGCGCAGTGCCTCTATTCACTGCTTCTTATCTGCCGGGACTTCCTTTGCGAACGGCGCTCGTCCTGCGCGACGCCGGAATGACCGCCGCCGCCGTCTCCGCTCTGGTCTATCTCGCCGGCAATGGATTTCTGTGGCGCCCTGGAGTGCCAACGGTCATGCGCGCTCCTGGATCTCCATCATTTGCGATCCGGGCGGCTTTCGCGTGCCTCGCGCTCTGGGCAATTCTCGAACTGGCCGGCGTAGCTCTGGTGCGCACGACACGGCTCCCCGCCCAGAACCTCTGGTGGGCCGATTCGGCGCGCCATGTGTTCAGCGTCGGATTCCTGACGCTCCTGATCGTGGGGATGAGCTTCCGCATCCTTCCCGTTTTTTCCGGAAAGCGGCTCTGGTCCCCCCGTCTCGCCCATGCCACGTACGGGCTGCTGCTGGGAGGCGTGGCCATGCGGCTCCTGCAGTATCCCGCCGCGTTCGAGCCGCTCTTCTACCGGATCGGTTCGTTCATGGGAATCCCGGTGGTCCTGGCCCTTCTTCTCTTCGTCTTCAATCTCGTCCGGACGATGCGTGGCGCGGGAGAACCGAAGCCAAAGGGATCTCCGCGGCCGGCAGTTCCCTTTGCATCCACGCTGCCCGTCCGAAGCTGACCCGATCCCGAGCGAGCCGGGACCTGCGAGCGATGATCTATCCGCATCACGCGCGCGCGCGGACTGCCCGTTAGGCTGACTGCATGAACATTCAATTTCCCGGCGGCTCGCGCGTCGAGGCGTTTCACGAGGGTTTCTGGATTCGCACCGACCAGCCTCTCGCTCAAGGCGGTTCGGGCTCCGCCCCGTCGCCCTTCGATCTCTTTCTGGCTTCCATCGGGACCTGCGCCGGCTTTTATGCGCTGCGTTTCTGCCAGCAGCGCAATCTCGAAACGGAAGGTCTGACGCTCTCGGTCACACCGACGAGAGATGCCGCCGGAAAACATGTCGACCAGATCCAGATCGACGTCACGCTGCCTCCGGCCTTTCCCGAAAAGTACCGCGAAGCGCTGCTTCGCGCCATGGATCAATGCAGCGTCAAGCGTCACCTCCTTCAGCCGCCGCGATTCGAAATCTCCGTGACGCAGCCGTTACACACGCCGACGCAAACTGGTCAAACGGCGGCGGCCGTCGAATCCGCGTATCCGCAGTAGATTCTCCTCCGGCGATCCGATCGCGCCGGGGCGCGAAGGGCATGTTCGCCGGTGGGTTTCTCCCGAACCCTATAATTGCGGTGTGCCCGCCCGCCCCCCGATTCCCTTCGACGCGATCCCCACGCTCGCCTCTCTGAAAGCCGAGGATCGCGCCGCTCTGACGCCTCTGTGCGAGCTCAATGCCTACGAAAAGGGAGAGCAGATCTTCGCAGAGGGAGACGCCGCCGAACGCATCCACTTCCTGTTCGTCGGAAAGGTGAAGATCGTCAAGGCCAGCCGGGATCGCGATCTCA
>DATDNV010000402.1:0-6219 GCA_036518075.1 Thermoanaerobaculia bacterium | reverse complement strand
AGGCGCGATAGCTTGGCGGACGTGGGACCGGCGACCCTCGACTCAACCCCGGAGATCGGAGCGATCGGGCGCATTCCGGGCGCGATTGTTTCTCCGGGATCGACGTTCGCGTCGATCGCGCGGCGGCCGACCTGGATCGCGCCTCTCCTGCTCTGGACGATCGTGTCCGTGGTCGTGACGGCCACGATCATTCCGCGAATCGACTGGGAGCGCGCGACCCGGCAGGCGCTCGAGAAGCGCCATCAATCGATACCCGAAGACCGCATTCCCGCCGCCGTCGAGCAGAGCCGGAAGGTCGGGTCGGTCATCTCCTGGATCTTCGGGTTCGCAGCGCCCGCTCTGGCGAGTCTATTCATCGCCGTCGTCTTCTGGGGCGCGTTCAAAGCGTTCGGCTGGGACATGACATTTCCCCAATCGCTTGGAGCCACGACTCACGCGTTCCTGCCCAATGTGCTGGGAGCGCTCCTGCTCATTCCGATCCTCATGAAGCGGGAGACCCTCGACCCGCAGGGAATCAGCGATCTGCTGCGATCCAACCTCGGATTTCTGGTCGAGAGAGATTCGGCCAAGGTCGTGCACGCGATCCTTCAGGCGATCGACGTCTTCTCGATCTGGTCGATGGTTCTCTTGATCATCGGCTTTGCGGCGGCGGCCAAAATCTCGAAGAAAGCCGCGGCCGGCCTCGTCGTCGGCCTCTGGTTCGTCTGGGTCCTGATTCGAGCTGGCTGGGCCGCCATCTTCTGAGGCAGGAGGTAGCACATGGTGGGAGAGGATGTCCCTAGTCCGAAGTGACTGGTCCTCGGTCTCGGGGAGCTCCCGACTACGGACTAAGGACTACGGACCAGGGACTACGGTGCGTCCTCCGTCCTCGACTTAACCTCCGCGGCCATTTCGTCGTATAAGTGAAGCAGTGCTGATCGACATTCGCGACATCACGAAGGTCTACGTCATGGGCCAGGAGCAGGTTCATGCGCTCTCCGGGGTCACTGTGGGAGTCGACCGCGGCGAATACGTCGCGATCATGGGTCCATCGGGGTCGGGCAAGTCGACGCTGATGAACCTGATCGGCTGCCTGGACACGCCGACCTCGGGTTCTTACGTTCTCAACGGCCGCGAAGTCGCCCGCATGACCGACGACGAGCTCGCCGCGATCCGCAATCAGGAGATCGGTTTCGTCTTCCAGACCTTCAACCTGCTTCCCCGCACGAACGCTCTTCAGCAGGTGGAGCTGCCGCTCGTCTATTCCGGGCTCGCACGCAAGGAGCGGCGCGAGAGAGCGGTCAAGGCGCTCGACGCGGTCGGTCTGAGCGACCGGATGAACCACATGCCCAACGAAATGTCGGGAGGCCAGCGCCAGCGCGTCGCGATCGCGCGCGCGCTCATCAACAACCCTTCGATCCTGCTGGCGGACGAGCCTACCGGAAACCTCGATTCCCAGACCGGCGCCGAGATCATGGCGCTCTTCGACGAGCTCAACCAGCGTGGCAACACGATCGTGCTCGTCACCCACGAAGAGGACATCGCCGCGCACGCGCGGAGGGTGGTACGTCTGCTCGACGGAAAAGTCCGCGAGGACCGGGCGAACGATCGGGCTCGGGCACCGCACGCGCAAGCGACTGCCGCCACCCCGATCGCTTGATCTGTCTTATATCAGATCTGATATAGGCCTGTCCCAGACCCTAGTCCCTAGTCCCCGGTCCCCAGCGTTAGTAACTGGTCATCCCGGATCAGGGCTCGACAGCAGATTAGGGACTACGCACTTCGGACTCAGCACTACTTGGCCAGCGGCGCGATCACCTGCGACAGGACATCCGGCCTGGCGGAATCTCGTTCGAGATTCGGGTAACGAAGACCTCCGTCGTACTCGAGGCGAAACGTCGCGAAGTCGTCGCCGTTCTCGACGATCAGCTCGATCGGCTTCGAACGAGTGGCCTGGATCGCTTCCCGGAGGATCTCGCGGGAGTAGCGCTTTCCGTTGACCGCCACCACGCGCATCCCGGGGCCAAGGCCGGCTTTTGCGGCAGGGGAGTCGGAGATCACGTCGGGAATCAGGCCGTCGTCGTTGGCCGAGATTCCGAGGGAGAACCGCGCGTCGAGGAGACGGCGAGCCTCTTCGAGCGATTGCTGCATGGGGCTCGGAGTGCCGCGGTAGACGAGATTCCAGCCCGACGCGGAGATGCCGGCGAGCGGTGCTCTCGGCGCGGTCGTCTGGAGGCGATGGTCCCAGAACCCCTTCCAGTCGTACGGCGCGGTCTCGTTGAGCGCCGCGATCACGTCGGTCAGCGTGTAAGGAGAGACGGCGGGCGGACCGGACTGCACCCCGATGAAGCGGCGCACGAAGTCGTCGAGGCTCTTGCCTCCGGAAGTCAGCTCGCGAATCTTCATGTCCGCCTCGAGCCAGAGGAGCTCGCTCTCGGGATAAAAGTCGGTTCCGCGCCTCCACGAGACCCAGTCGGAGCGAGCCTCGTAGAGAAGCTGAGCGGCCACCGCCGTGTCCATGAGCGGCCTCCAGGCGCGTCCCCGCGTGTAGTCCATCTCCGCCGCCGTCTGCGCGAGGCTCTGGCGAAACTCGTCCGGCGCGAGAAATCCGTCGCGCGCGGTGAGAATGGCGCCGAGGTACTCGGTCAATCCCTCATAGACCCAGAGCAGGTCCCCTCGCATCGGTTCGTCGAAGCGTCCGGGAGCGAGACCGGACGGGCGTCGATACTTTCCGTTCCAGGAATGAACCATCTCGTGCTCGAGCAGGCCGGCGAGCGACCCCCTTCGCTTGTCCTCGTCGATGAGGGATCGTTCGTCGACCCGGTCGTCGCTCGACTCATGGTGCTCGAGGCCGAAATGGGCAGTGTGATCGGATAGAGTCAGCAGGAAGTCGTAGTGCCGGTAGTGGCGGCTCCGGAAGAGCGCGGCGGTCTCCGCGATCAGGTTCTTGTAGGCGTGCTCTTCACCCGGCGTGATCGCGAGCGCGGCCTCGCTGTCGGCGGCGATGTCGATGCGATGGACCACCGGGGTCTCGGTGAGGGTGACGACGCGGAAGTACCTCCCGGCCAGAACCGGCGAGTCGACCAGCATCGTGAGAGAGACCGGCTCGAACTCGATCGCCCCGTTCGACTCGCCCCGGCGCGTCAGTGAGGTGGCGTACTTCCATCCGGAAGGCAGCTTGAGCGACGCCGCGTACTCGATCTCGTCCGCTTTGGCATCCCTCGGGTAGAGCAGGAGGGTATTCCAGCTGATGAGGGCGAGGTTCGCCGTGGCTCCGAGGTCCTGGGAGCCGGAGGCGTCGGCAGGAGAAAGGTAGTCGAGTGCGACCTCGATCGCATCGGCGCCTGCCGGCACGTCGACCTGGAAGGCGTACATGTCGACGGGGTCGCGGCGCCACGCCAGAGCTTGCCCGTGCGCCTGGATCCGGAGACCGGCCAGGTCGGTGATCGGGCCGGTCGGGCCGTGGTCGCCCGGCAGCCATTTCGGATAGAGAAGCGTCATCGGCCCGGGCCGAGCGGGAATCGTCAATCGAGCGTGAAACAGCTTTCTCGGCGCTTCGCGCGCATCCAGCTCGATGGTGACCGGCCTTTCCGCCGCCCGCGCGTGCGATGAAACGAGCCCTGCCAGAAGGGCAGCCAGGGCGAGAAATCCCGATCGGTGGCTTCTTTGCAAGGGCTTCTCCTTTTTCGGGGCGCAAGCCTATTCCAGCGGCCCCGAGTTCGAGTCGGAGAACCGGAATTCCGAAGCGGAAAATCCTTCGGAATGGGAGATGCTGACACCGTGTTTGGGAGCTTAAATGACAGACATTGCGATCGGTAGCGAAGCGCATAAGAAGCTTCTCTGCCAAACCTTCATCGAAACGCATCGCCCCTTTCGTCCCGAAGACATCCGGTGGCCCGAGCTCGACGCAGCGGGCACCGCTCGCTTGAAGGCCCTTCCGATCTGGAATGAGGCGGTCAAGACCGAGAGTGAGACGGCTTTGAAAGTCCAGACGCTCGGCAAGGTCGAGCCCGATCCGGTCCTGGCGGAGGCGATCGCTCTACAGGGATACGAGGAAGGCCGGCATGCCGCGGTTCTCCGACTCCTGACGCAGCACTACGGAATTCCGGTCGCCGACATCGGCGAGGCGCAGCCCCCCCGCGATCCGGTCTGGACATTCATGAGGACCGGGTACGGCGAGTGTATCGACTCGTTCTTCGCCTTCGGTCTTTTTGCGATCGGGCGAGGGTCGGGGATCTTCCCGGCCGCCCTGATCGACATCTTCGAGCCGATCATGCAGGAAGAGGCGCGCCACATTCTCTTTCTCGTGAACTGGTCGGCCTATCTGCGGGCGCGGACGCCTCTGCCGCGTCGTCCGTTCTATGACCTGCGGAGGGCCTGGAAGATCGGCGAGGAGCTGGTCGGCCACGCGATCCACGCAGTGCAGATGAGCAGGGGAGGCGGCGAAACGGAGGAGGGCTTCACGATGACGAGCCATGCCGAGTTCGGCGACTTCTCGGCTCGCTCATTTCTCGAGCTCTGCCTCTCGGAGAATGACCGGCGGCTCTCGCTTTATGATTCCCGCTTGATTCGGCCACGGCTCGTTCCGGCGGCTGTTCGCTTCGCCTTGAAAGTCCTGCCGCGGACGAGTTCGCAGGGCGGTTCCCGAGAGCCTGCTCGGCCTTCCTGAACGCTTTTTTGATTGGGGGCATGGCACGCCCGTATACTCGATTGAGGAGGGAGGGAGGCTGCCAGAGATGTCATCGCGGAAGACCCTGTTTCTCAACCCGCCCTCGTACAACGGCTTTGACGGGGGAGCCGGCGCCCGCTACCAGGCGAAGCGCGAAGTGCGCTCGTTCTGGTATCCGACCTGGCTCGCCCAACCCGCCGCTCTCGTTTCGGACAGCAGGCTGATCGACGCGCCCGCACGAGGCGTGTCGCTCGAGGAGATCCTGCCGCTCGCCGCCGACTACGAGCTCGCCGTGCTCCACACGAGCACCCCGTCCTTCCGCTCAGACGTGCGTGTCGCCGAGGCATTGAAGGCAGCGAATCCGAAACTGCAGATCGGGTTCGTCGGCGCGCACGTGGCGGTTTCCCCGGAGGCGTCGCTGGCCGCGTCGACCTCGGTCGACTTCGTGGCGCGCAACGAGTTCGACTTCACGATCGCGGAAGTCGCCGAGGGACGACCTCTCGCGGACATCGACGGCTTGAGCTACCGCCGCGGGGACGGCTTCATCCACAACCGAGAACGCGCCATCCTCGAAGACATGGACCGCCTGCCGTTCGTGACCGAGGTCTACCGCCGCGATCTCGTGATCGAGGATTACTTCATCGGGTACCTGCTTCACCCGTACGTGTCCCTCTATACGGGGCGCGGCTGCCGGTCGAAATGCACGTTCTGTCTCTGGCCGCAGACGATCGGAGGCCACCGCTATCGGACGCGGAGCGCGGAGAACGTCGCCCGCGAGATCGCGCTGGCGAAACAGTATTTTCCCCAGGTCCGCGAATATTTTTTCGACGACGACACGTTCACCGACGATCGGCCGCGCGCGGAGGAGATTGCGCGGCGGCTGGCGGCGATCGGGGTCACCTGGTCCTGCAACGCCAAGCCGGATGTTCCCTACGAGACTTTGAAGATTCTGAAGGAAAACGGCCTGCGCCTGGTTCTCGTCGGATACGAATCGGGCAGCCAGAAGATCCTCAACAACATCCGCAAGGGCACGCGCATCGACATCGCGCGCCGGTTCACCGAAGATTGCCACCGCCTGGGAATCACGATTCACGGGACGTTCATCGTCGGACTGCCGGGCGAATCCCGGGACACTCTCCGCGAAACGATCCGCTTCGCGCGAGAGATCAATCCGCACACGATCCAGGTCTCGCTCGCGGCTCCTTATCCCGGCACCGAGCTCTACCGCCAGGCGATGCAGAACGGCTGGCTTTCGGGAGCCGGCGAAGACCTCGTCGCCGACGACGGAGTCCAGGTGAGCTCGCTCTCCTATCCCGATCTGTCCCATCACGAAATCTTCGAAGCGCTCGAGGAGTTCTACAAGCGCTTCTACTTCCGGCCGCGGAAGATCGCTGAGATGACCTGGGAGATGGCCTCGAGCGCGCAGATGTTCAAGCGCCGGCTGCGAGAGGGAGCCGAGTTCGTGAAGTTCCTCGCTCGTCGAGAGGACCGCGTCTGAGACGACTGATCGTCACGGGGGACGACTTCGGATTTTCGCGCGGAGTCAACCGCGCGATCATCGTGGCGCACGA
>DATDNV010000401.1:0-5066 GCA_036518075.1 Thermoanaerobaculia bacterium | reverse complement strand
CACGGTGACTGTCCCGGCCTGGACGGACGGGTCCACCCGCGACACGCGTCCCGTAACGATCCCGTTGCGCGTATCGATCGTCGCGATCTCCCCGATCTGTACGTCTCTCGCCTGGGTTTCCGCGATCTTCAGTTGCGCTTTGAGCCTGTCCGGCTGAACGACTTTCGCGAGCGTCGTGCCGGCGGTCACGCGCTGGCCCGACTGAAGCGGAAGCTCCTGAAGGACCCCTTTGATTCCGGCCCGCACCTTCAGGGCCTCCTTCTGAGATTGCTTGAGCTGCGCGAGCGCACGGAGCTGTTCCACTCGCGCTTCCTGCGCGGCCAACTGCGCCTGGGCTGCCTCGGAGTACACGGCGAGCCGCTTGGTCTCGATGTCGTTGCGGGTCGCGAGCTCCTCGGATTTGACCTTCGAGAGCTTCAGCGTGATGTCGGGGATCAGGCCTTCCTTGCCGAGCGCTTCATTCGTTTCGACTTGAAGCTGGGCCTGATGAAAGTCGGACTCGACCGTCGCCGCTGCCGCCTGCTGATCCATCAGGTCCTTCTGAAGGCGCACTTTTGTGTTCGCGAGATCGGCCTGCGCCGCTTTCAGCTGCCAGGAGGCGTCGAGCGCGTCGCGCTCCACCTCCGGGTTGGACATCTCCAGCAGGATGGTGTCCGGCTCGACCGGGGTGCCTGCCTGCACGACCAGCCGCTCGACGCGCGCATCGGTGTTCGCCGCAATCTGGCGGATCCCTTCCGCCTCCGGAACGAGCGACCCGGGGCCGCGAACCTGACGCACCATCGGCCCTTTCTTCACGACATCGACCCAGACGGTCGAGCGATCGACGGAAGGCGCGGCCGGCTTGAGGCGCGAAAGACCGAGCGAGATCAGGAGAATTCCCGCCGCTCCCGCAACGGCGAGGATGATCCGCTTGCGTCGGCGGTTCTTGGCGAAATCTTCTCGGACGATGTCCATTTTTCCGTCGCAGTGAAGGGCGAGATCCGTGCCACGGCGCGAAATCTCTAACTCGTTGATACGGAATGAAGGGAGCGCGGTTACGCAGCTCCGCGCTGCTCGATTGCGAAACGAAGGTGTCCGGAGACGGACATTCGACCTGGGGGTCCGAGTGAGCCGCTTCGAGCCCGGGCTCTCCAGACGTCTTTCCATTGAGATCCCTGTGATAGGTTCGCCAAAGTCATGAAATCAAGGGCCTTATGGGCGTCAGTCCTTCTTTTCGGATCAGGCCTGACCGCCCTCGTCTACCAGGTCGCCTGGACTCGGGAGCTCCGTCTCGTCTTCGGCTTCTCGACCGCGGCCTCAGCGGCGGTCGTCGCAATCTTCATGGGCGGGCTGGGATTCGGCGGGCTGCTCCTTGGACCCAGGGCCGACCGAAGCGCACGGCCTCTGGCCTTCTACGGTCAGCTCGAGCTCTTGATCGCGGCCAGCGCGGCGGTCACTCCGCTTCTCGTGTGGCTCGTCCGCGTCGCCTACATCGCAACGGGAGGAACCGGTCGTCTCGGGATGGCGGGAGGAACGATCGTCCGGCTCCTCTTTTCGGCGATCGTTCTCGCGCTTCCGACGGTGCTCATGGGCGGAACGCTCCCGGCGGCGACGCGCGCGATCGAGACCGACGAGGATCAAGGCCGGCGCTTTCTGGCGCTGCTTTACGGATCCAACACCCTGGGAGCGGTTTCGGGAACGGTGCTGTCCAACTTCCTTCTTCTCGAGGCGCTGGGAACGCGGTTGACACTCTGGACGAGCTGCCTCCTCAACGCGCTGGTAGGTCTCGCGGCTCTGAGGCTTTCGCGTCGGGTGGGGTTCGCCGCCGTCCCATCTTCGGAAGTCGAACCGCCCCGGGCGGCGCAGATCGCGGAGGAACCGGACCGGGCGGCGCGGAGAAGCGCAAAGAAGAAAGAGAAGAAGGCGCGCCGGAGAGAGTCAGTAGGAGAGATTGGGAAGCTCGAGGCCGCACCGTCGTCGCCGTCACCGTTCGTGCTCATCGCGGCCGCGACGACCGGTTTTGCCTTCACTCTCATGGAAATCGTCTGGTACCGGATGCTCGCGCCGCTCCTGGGAGGTTCGACCTACACGTTCGGGCTCATCCTCGCGGTCGCGCTTCTGGGCATCGGCCTGGGGTCGCTCGCCCGGTCGCGCCGAAAGCAGCCCGCCACGATCGCGGGATTCGCGGCGACGTGCGCCCTGGAGGCTGGGCTGCTCGCCGCTCCGTACGGTGCGGGCGACTCCGTAGCGGTCCTGGCCGCGCTGCTGAGGCCGCTGGGAGCCTTCGGGTTTGGCGGATTCGTCCTGAGCTGGTCGGTCATCGCGTTCCTCGTGGTGTTTCCCGCTTCGTTCGTCGCGGGATACCAGTTTCCGCTTCTCATCGGTCTTCTCGGGCGCGGCCGGGAAAACGTCGGCCGGGACGTCGGACTCGCGTACGCATGGAACACGGCTGGTGCGATCCTCGGCTCGCTGGCGGGGGGATTCGGTCTTCTTCCCCTCTTATCGGCGCCGGGCACATGGGTTTTCGCAACGGCCCTGCTGACGGTTCTCGCGGCGGTGGCGCTCCTTCTCTCCTGGCGGCGTGAGCGGGCGGCGGGCGCACGTTGGGCCGCGCTCGGGGCCGGCGTCGCGGCGATCGTTCTCATGGCGGCGAGCGGTCCGACCGCCGCGTGGAGACATAGCCCGATCGGGGCCGGCCGCGTCGATCTGTCCAAGTCGTCGCCGAATCGCTTGATCGAGTGGCTGCACACTCGCCGCCGTCAGCTCTTCTGGCAAGCGGATGGCGTGGAATCGAGCGTCGCGCTCATGAAGACATCCGGCGGGCTCGCCTTCGCGGTGAACGGCAAGATCGACGGTAACTCTCGCGGCGACGCCCCCACGCAGGTCATGGGAGGAATGATCGGAGCGACGCTTCACCCGGAGCCCCGCCGCGCGCTCGTCATCGGACTGGGGACGGGCTCGACGGCCGGGTGGCTCGCGGCGATTCCTTCCATGGAGCGCGTCGACGTGATCGAGCTCGAGCCGGCGATCCGGCGAGTCGCCGAGGCCTGCATGCCGGTCAACCACGACGCGCTCTCGAACTCCAAGGTGCGTGTGTCCATCGGCGATGCGCGCGAGTTTCTGCTGACCTCCCGGGAGACCTACGACATCATTTTTTCGGAGCCTTCCAATCCTTATCGCGCCGGCATCTCGAGTCTCTTCACCGAGGAGTTCTATCGGGCGGTGCGCGAGCGGCTGGCGCCGCGCGGGATCTTTCTCCAGTGGCTCCAGAGCTACGAAGTGGACGGGGAGACGGTCCGGACGGTTTACGCCGCGCTCCACACCGCCTTTCCTCAAATCGAAAGCTGGTTTGCCAAGCGGCGAGATCTGATCCTTCTCGCCACGCGGGAGCCCGTGATCTACGACGTGCCGTCCCTGCGTGCGCGTCTCGCGACGGAGCCCTTTCGGTCGGCGCTGGCTCTCGCCTGGGGAGTCGAGGGGCTGGAAGGTTTTCTCTCCCACTACATCTCGAGGCCGTCGTTCGTCGACGGCCTGCTCGCGAGCGAAGGGAGCCTGCGAAACACCGATGACCGCAACGTGATCGAGTTCGCGTTTGCGCGCAGTCTCGGCCGGGATACCTACTTCGACCTGGACAAGTCTCGAATGCTCGCGCGCCAGCGCAACGAGGACACGCCGATTCTTTCGGGAGGCAACGTCGATTGGGACGGCGTCCGGCGCGCCCGGATCGCTTCGATCACCGCCGACGGGATCGTCGTGCCGCCGAGTCCCGAGATGCGCGGCGAGGAGCTGCGCCAGAGCATCGTGCAGCAGGACTACCTCCAGGGACGGCTCGACCTCGTTCTCCCTCGCTGGCGCGCCGAGCCGTGGATTCCGGTGGGTCCCGTCGAGGTGAGTGTCGTCGCGGAGGCGCTCGCGGTCGACGGTGACGAAGGTGCCTCGATCTACATTGCTCGTCTGGCCGCGACGCGCCCCGTCGACGCGGCGACTCTCCTGGCCCATCTGCGGTGGCGCCAGGGACGCTTTGCGGAGGCAGCCGATCTGCTGGAGAAGGCCTACGTTCGTTATCGAACGGATGCCTGGCCATCGATCACGTTGATGAATCGCACCTTCATCCTGGCCGCGGACATCGCGGGAAAGGACAAGGCCCTCGCCAACCGCCTCGAGAAGGCTCTTTCGCAACCCTTCGCCGTTTCCATGTTCGAGGAGGAGCGCCAGCAGACCCGGTTCAAGGTCGCGACCTATCTGGATTCGTCGCGGCTCGAGGACGCGATCGCGGACCTCGAGCCGAACGTTCCCTGGAAACGGGCGTTTCTCGAACGGCGCGTCAAGCTTTACGACTCGACCGGGAATCGGCGGGCCGCGAGCGCGCGGCAGGACCTCGCGCGTTTCCTGAGACACGACGCGACCGGCCAGGCTTTTTCGCTCGAGTCTTCCGGCGAAGCGGCGTCCGCGATCGAGCCTTAGCTCGCGCGGCGCCGCCGGCGCGCGGCTTCGAGCGTGTTCTGGAGAAGCATGGCGACGGTCAGCGGGCCGATGCCTCCGGGAACGGGCGTGATCGCCCCGGCGACTTGCGCGGCAGCGTCGAAGTCGACGTCGCCGACGAGCACCTGGCCTCGGCGCGCGATCACCTCGCGGAGCCGAGCGGAGGAGCGAAGATTCTCTGGCGCCGACTCGAGCGATGTGAGTCGATTGATGCCGACGTCGATCACGGCCGCTCCGGGGCGAATGAAATCGGCCGTCACGTAGCCCGGACGGCCGATCGCCGCGACCAGGATGTCCGCTTCCCGGCACAGGTCGGCGAGATCCCGAGTCTTCGAGTGGCAGATCGTCACGGTCGCATCGCGCCCGGTCAACAAGGCTGCGGCCGGCTTGCCGACGATCTCGCTGCGGCCGAGGATGATGGCATGTCGGCCGGCGATGGGAATGGAGTGAGCGTCGAGAAGAGCGATGATTCCGGCGGGAGTGCAGGGGACGAACCGGGGCCGTCCCTGATGCAGCAGCCCCACGTTCTCCGGATGGAAACCGTCGACGTCCTTCTCGGGGTCGATCGCGTCAAAGACCTGCCTCGGATCGTGCCCGGGCTCGAG
>DATDNV010000400.1:0-3686 GCA_036518075.1 Thermoanaerobaculia bacterium | reverse complement strand
GTCCCAGCGGGGTGGACTTTCCAGCCGTGCTGACTTTCAGCGGCGCGACTTATCGAGCGTCCGGCCGTGTAACCGCGCTCGCCATTGATCCGGCCTGCAGCAACAAGAGCTGCACGGTATGGATGGCGGCCGCGGGTGGAGGAGTCTGGCGGACAGACAACGCGCTCTCGCAGAGCGGCGTGTCGTGGACATTCATCTCGGACAGCTTAGCCACGAACGCAATCGGAACTCTCACCTTCGACGCGGCCCGTGGGACGCTCTACGCGGGAACCGGCGAGCCCAACGCGTCGGGGGATTCGGAGGCCGGATTCGGAATCTACAAGTCCACGGATCGCGGCGCGACATGGACGAAACTCGCTGCGAATACCACCGTTCCCACCGGTGCGGGTGTGGACTGCGACGCGGTGTTCGGCATGCCGCCCGGAACGTTCGGCGTGCAGCACGCTCCGGCTTATACCGGCCCGGCGTTCGATGGGCGGTCTATCAGCTCGATCATCGTGGATCCGGGTAACGCGAACATCCTCTACGTCGCGTCGGCTCGCGGCGTGCGCGGCGTGAGCTCCGTGACCGGAGGCGCCGCCACTCTCGCTCCCGGACTTCCGCCATATGGAATTTGGAAGTCCACGGACGGCGGAGCCAACTTCACACTGCTGAACTATCAGGATGTCTGCCTGAACCCGGCACTCCCGGGCAGCGCCGGAATCGTCCAGGCGAGCTTCGGCTCGACGCGTGGTGTCCACGAGGCTGCGCTCGATCCCGGCTCGTCGAACATCGTCTACGCCGGTCCGTTCCCCCAGAACAACGCGATTCCACTCAACACGAAGGGGGGCGTCTGGCGTTCGACCGACAGCGGCGTCAACTGGACGCAAATCAAGAATGCGCTGAACGCCGCGCAGAATACTGATCGGGCATCTTTTGCCGTCGCGTCGATCGCGGGTGGATTCACCCGTATGTACGTTGGCGTCGGAAATGGCTCCGTTGGGGCTTGCCCGACATGTGACGGCGGCTCAAACCAGGCGCGGTTATACCGGACGGATGACGCGGTGACTGCGACGAATGCCAGTTTCACTGACCTGACTGCCATGCAGGATGCGTCCGCGGCGCCGAATCAGACCTTCGGCTATTGTGGCGACCCGACCGTGGGCGCCCAGTGCTGGTACGACAACGTCGTTTACTCGCCTCCCGGCAAACCCGATGTCGTCTATCTGGGAGGTTCCTTCAACTATCAACGGTACGGTTTCCGCAACAACGGGCGCGCGTTCATCCGCTCGAGCGATGCCGGCGTCCACTTCACCGACATGACGTGGGACGCTACGACGAACCCGGCTCCGACCGGCAGCTGCTGCCAGCCGAACTCGATTGCTCCCAATGGCATGCATCCCGACAGTCACGCGGTCGTGGAAATCCCGGGCACGGATTCCGCGATCTTCGGCTCGGACGGCGGGCTCGTTCGTTCGACGGGACAGTTTGCGGATATCTCGTCACAGTGTTCGACCCGGCCCCTGAGCCCCGCAAGCCTCGCCACGTGTAAGCAGTTGCTGTCCTCGGTGCCTACGTTCCTCTACAACCTCAACAAGGGTCTCTCGACTCTCCAGTTCCAGAGTCTCTCCGTCGCCGCGGATAACCCCAAACACCTGCAGGGCGGGACGCAGGACAACGGCACGATGGAGACGACCGGGACGGCCCAGGCGTGGCCGCAGATCATCTATGGCGACGGCGGGCAGTCCGGCTTCAACACGAGCAGCTCGTCGCTGCGGTTCAACTCATTCAGTGGGAATTTCCACGACGTCAACTTCCAGAACGCCGATCCGACGAAGTGGGTGATCGCATCGGGTCCGATCGCGGCTACCGAACGCAACGCTTCTGCGTTCTACGCTCCCATCATCGCCGACCCGGCTAACGCCGGGACGATCTTCGAAGGCTCTCAGAGCGTTTGGAGGACCCAGGATTGGGCAGGCAATCAGGCATTCCTCGAAGCAAACTGTCCCGAGTTCACGACTGCCGGGAATAACCCCGCCTGCGGCGACTTCGTCCGCATCGGCCCGACCGGCGCGACGATTCTGACGGCAGGCGCTGGAGACTATCGGGGAACGAGTCGTGCCGGCGGCACCATGGCGGCTCTCGGGCGCGGAGCCGGGGATACGGCAACATTGTGGGCGGCGACATCGGCGGGGCGTGTCTTCATCTCGAAGAACGCGGATAACGCGACGAACACCGCCGTCACGTTCACGCGGATCGATACCCTCGACTCGAAAAGCCCGGCCAGATTCCCCAGTGGAATCTTCGTGGATCCGTCCAACCCGAATCACGCTTTCATTTCATACGGGAGTTACAGCGCGCTGACCTCGGGGGCTCCGGGTCACGTGTTCTCCGTGACGTTCAACCCGGTGGGGCCGACGGCGACGTGGACCAACCTCGACGGGACGGGAGCGACGATGTTTCCGGACTTCCCGGCAAACAGCGTCGTCGCAGATTCGAACGGCGACCTTTACGCCTCCAACGACTGGGGGGTCATGCGGCTTCCGAGCGGCTCGACCGATTGGGAAGTCGCTGGCACCGGGCTTCCGATGGTCGAAGTGGCGGGTCTGACGATCGTTCCGAGTGCGAGGAAGCTCTATGCCGCAACGCACGGCAGGAGCGCCTGGCAGCTCACATTGCCCTGAAGAGGTAACCTTCGCGGGCGGGGTGGCGCAAGCTGTCCCGCCCGCTTCTTTTCCATGGTGCACACACCTTGAGGATTCTCATTTCGGCTTGCCTCTCTCTCGTTCTGGGTTGCACCGCGTCGGTCCACGCGGCAGCGCCGGGCACTCTCGAAGGTCACCTGGCGATCGCCGAGCACAAGGAGGTCGACCTGGCCGGCGGTGATGCGCAGGGGACCGCGGATAGGGCTGATGCCGAATATCCGCTGGTCGTAATGAGTGGGGACGGGAAAAAGCAGATCGCCCGAGTCACCGTCGACGGCGATGGGAAGTACCGAGCCTCATTGCCGCCGGGCGATTATGTTCTGGACGTGGAGAACCGCGCGCAGCATCACCTCCGCGCAACCCCGAAACGTTTCACGATCGTTTCGAGACAGACTGCTCGGGTCGATATGGAGATCGACACCGGAGTTCGATAACAGGAGCAAGGAGCAAGGAGCAAGGAGAGATTCGGGGGTTGTCGCTCCTTTTTCTGAACTTCCCTTCCCGCTGCCTCCTTCACGCTTGCTGTTTCTGCTTCCTGCTTCCTGCTTCCTGCTTCCTGCTTCCTGCTCCTAATAGACTACCCGCTTCTGGATCCTCTCCTTCGTTGCCAGGCTGAAGCGCGCCTCTCCCGCGCCGCCCTCGAGAATGCGCGCCGCCACGTACTCCCCCATCGCCGGACCGTGTTTGAAGCCGTGTCCGGATCCGCCGCCGACGAGCCAGACGTTCTCGCGCTCGGGGTGGCGGTCGACCAAGAAGTCTCCGTTTGAAGTGTTCTCGTACTGGCAGACTTCGCTTCCAACGAGCGGCGCGTCCTTCAACGTTGGAAAGCGTCGACCGACAAAGTCCCGCACGCTCGCGAGAGTCTCCGGAGTAATGACCCGCGTTCCAGCGTCCGGATCGAAGGCGGGGCCGTGGCGGTCGGGAGCGACCTTGAACCCTCGCCCTTTGAAGTCCGGAATCCCGTAGATCTCTTCGCCGAAGTCGACCCAGACGGGCATTTCC
>DATDNV010000399.1:0-4228 GCA_036518075.1 Thermoanaerobaculia bacterium | reverse complement strand
GCTCCTCGTACGAAACGAAGTCCGATTCGATGGGAGCAATTCCATCCAGGGGCGTTGCGCGATGCGGCTCGGCCGGTGAGGCCGCCGTCTCCTCCGCGGCGGAGGGCATCGGCATGTCCGGGGTGGAAAACCGGATCTCTTCGGACCCGAACTCGGCCGAAGGCAGGGGGTCGGTGGCGGCCGGCGGAAGCGGCTCGATGTCAAATTCCTCGAATTGCACGACGGAGGCCGGCGGGATGGGTTCCGGACGGATGTCCACTGCGGGCGCCGGCGGCGGGCCGGAAGGAAGCCTCGCGAGCAGCGCATCGGCCTTTGACTGCTGTCCCTGCCGACGATAGAAATCGGCCAGACCTTCCGCTTCCTGCCGCAGTGCCGGATTCTGAGACTCGATCATCAGATCGACCAGCCGCTCTCTCGCCTGCAGAAGGTCGGGACGGCGACGCGTGAGTGTGCGGAGCCGCTCGATCGCCTTGTCGGTCAGGCCGTACTTCGCAAAGACCTCGACCTCCACGACGAGAGCCTCGATCTCCTGGTCCTCGGCGCTCCTGGGCGAGACGGGCGGTACGGACCTCGGCTCCGAGACCGAGACGCCGAGGGGCGTCGCCGGCTCCCCGATCTCGACCAGCAGATCGCTCGACAACGTCTCCGGAACCGACGGCGGGGGCGGGGGCGGCGGCGCACTCGGCGCAGCCGCCGGGCTGAGCTTCGCCAGACGGGCGGTCGCTTCGGCGTCTCCCGGAACAAGCGCGAGTGACTGCCGGTAGTGCTCGATCGCGGAGTGAGCCTCCCCCCGGCGCTCGGCCTCTCTCCCGAGAGCCAGACGCAGCCCCGCGGCCGCGGCCAGTTCGCCCTGCGACTCGCGGACCTCCGCCATCTTCAGGAGGGCGTCGTGCTGCGTCGGGTTCGCTTCGAGAATCGGCTCGAGAAATCCGGCGGCTCGGCCGAACTCCTTCGCGGATACGGCTGCTTCGACGAGCGGCGTAATGGCCTGCATCGCCGCGTCCGCCCTCCCCTCGGCGAGCTTCATCCGGCCCAGGAACACGCGGGCTTCCTCGTGCCGCGCGTCGAGCGCGATCGCCTGCTCGGCGCTGTGGACCGCGTCGGTCTTGTCCCCCATCTCGTGCTGCGCCTCGGCCAGGAGCGCCAGGCTGTCAGCGGTGCGGGGCACCGCCTTCAGAATCGCGATCGCGGCGGCCGGATTGCGCTGTGCGATCAGAGAGCGGACCAGGTTGCGCTGGATTTCGGCGTCGTTGGGCGAGAGCTCCAGCGCTTTCTGAAAGACCGCGGCCGCTTCGTCGTGCGCCCCGCGTCGCAGCAGCATCGACCCGATCAGGCCGTACTGCATGACGGCCTGGTCGACCTGCTTGTTGTTCCGGTACAGATCCGCCAGACGGACGTGAATCCGCAGGTCATTGGGATCGACCGAAGCCATCTTCTTGAAGGCCGCGATCGCCTCGTCTGCCTTGTTGTTCTTGAGATAGTGGTCCGCGAGAACCTGGTACTGGCTTCTCGCGTCCTGAGCCAGGCCCTGCTTGTGGTAGAGGTCGGCCAGACGTTCGTACACTTCGAGTCGGGCAGGATCGATCTTGTTGATCTTCTTGTAGATCGCAATCGCTTTGAGGAAGAAACCGTCCCGGCTGTAGAAGTCGGCGATCCGAGTGAAGAACGGGATCGAGTCTCCCGGACGGTTCATCCGAACATAGAGATCTCCGACCTTGTTGAGCGTCGGGATGTCCTTGGGATTGTCGTCGAGGACCCGCAGGTAGTCCTTGAGGGCCTGGTCCAACTTGCCCTTCGCAAGAGACTTCTCCGCAGACTGGAGAAGCTGCTCCCGAGATGTTGCCATGTGAGGGAAATTCTAACCGGGTTCGGGTCCGCGCCCCGCGTGCCGCCAAAGAGAAGGCGCGCCGTTCGTCGCGCCTCGGCCTCTTCGAGTCGGACGCCTGGATTGCGGGGAGGCCGGAGCAGCCTCGACGTCCGGAACGGCGACGACTCCCTGGTACGTCAACCGGTGCTCGGGACAGGGACCGCAGAGTCGGAGTGCTTCCCAGTGCTCCGGCGTGCCGTATCCCTTGTGCTGGTCGAACCCGTAGGCCGGGAAACGGGACGCCAGCTCCGTGAGAAGCCGGTCTCGGTAGACCTTCGCGACGATCGACGCGGCGGAGATGGACGCGCAGAGGGCGTCTCCATGAACCACCGGAAGCTGCGGACGGGGCAGGCGCGGAATGGTCACCGCGTCGAGCAAGACCGCGTCGGGCGCCATGCTCAACGCCTCGACCGCGATCCGCATGGCCTGGAGGCTCGCGCGGAGAATGTCGCGGGCATCGATGTCCCGAGCCTCCACGACGCCGACCCCGACGGCGAGCGCGACCTTCCGGACCCGACCATCGAGATGTTCCCGGGTGTCGGGGTCGAGGCGTTTGGAATCATCGAGGCCGGGAAGCAGGCATCGTTCGGGAAGGATCACCGCGGCCGCCACGACCGGTCCCGCGAGCGAGCCCCGTCCCGCTTCGTCGACGCCGGCGATCGACCGATACCCTCGCCGGCGAAGCTCGCGCTCGAGTCGGTCCAGCTCGGCGAGGCGACCCAGCTCCGCAAAGAGCGCGGGGAGCGGGTCAGGACGCACGCGTGGAGGACGCTCCTATTCGGCGCGCTTCTCGTCGATACGCGCCGCCTTGCCCTTGCGGCCGCGCAGGTAATAGAGCTTCGATCGGCGGACCGAGCCTTTCCGCTCCACCTCGATCCGATCAATGACCGGGGAGTGCAGCGGGAAGATGCGCTCGACCCCGATCCCGCTCGAGATCTTGCGAACGGTGAAGGTTTCCCGGGCGCCCCCGCCGCGACGGGCGATCACGACACCGGCAAAAACCTGGATGCGTTCTTTCTCTCCCTCACGAACTTTGACGTGCACCCGCACCGAGTCCCCGGGCGCAAAGGCCGGGACGTCCGAGCGCAGGTTGGGCTTCTCCACTTCGAGCAACAGGTCAGACATGATGAACCCCACAGAAGGTGTAAACGCGAAGTTTAATCGAGCCGATAAAGGTTTGCAACTCAGCCAGAAATCGAGTTGGGCGGCGCTGCGACCTTTCGACCTCATTCTCGATTCTCCACTCTTCGTTCCTATTCCTCCCCTTCCCCCGGCTCCTCCGGCCTCTCGCGCAAAAGATCCGGGCGCCGCTCACGCGTGCGCTCCAGGGCTCGAGCGCGGCGCCAGCGCTCGATCCGCGCATGGTCGCCGGAAAGAAGGACGTCGGGAACCGCAAGGCGGCGAAACTCTCGAGGCCGCGTGTAGTGAGGGTAGTCGAGACGCTGACTCATGAAGGATTCTCGTTCGACCGATTCCGAACAACCGACGACACCGGGCACCAGCCGCGAGAGCGCTTCCACCAGCGCCAGCGCGGCGGATTCTCCACCCGGAAGAACGAAGTCTCCCAGGGACACCTCGGCATCGAAGAGCCCGAGCTGCCGCGTTCGCTCGTCGATTCCCTCATAGCGGCCGCAGAACAGCAGAAGGCGCTCCCGCCCGGCGAGCTTCTCGATCAATTCCTGATCGAGTCGCTTGCCGTCCGGCGTCAGGAGAACCGTCCACGCGGGCGGGCTTCCCCGACGCTTTTCGATCGCGGCGGCAATGACGGGCGCCGTCATCACCATTCCTGGGCCGCCCCCGAAGGGCTCATCGTCGACCCTTCGGTGCTTGTCCTCCGAGAATTCGCGGAGATCGGTCACGGTGACGTTCAGGAGCCTCGAGTCGATCGCCTTGCCGAGAAGACTCGTCGTGAGCGGCGATCGGAAATACTCGGGGAAAATGGTGAGGATCTCAACGTTCATGATTCAAAATTCAAAATTCAAAATTCAAAATTGAAAGCTCCCGTTCCAATCTTGAATATTGAATTTTGAATCTACAAATCCAAGAGTCCTTCCGGTGGATCGAGGATGATCCTCCGACCCGCTCGGTCGACCGTGACGATGCCCTCGACGAAGGGAACGAGGACGCCTCGACGATTGGGCGTGTCGATCTCCAGCAATGCGCCGCCCGGCGTCTGCTCAAGACGCACCGCCTGGCCCAGGGGCGTTCCCCTTGGATCGAAGCACGGTAACCCGGCCAGTTCGTGACTGTAATGGACCCCGTCCGGCAGCGGGAATGCCTCCTCCCTGGGGACGCTCAGCTCTCCCCCGGCGAGCTCGCGGGCCGCATCGACATCGAGGACACCTTCAAACGTCAGCAGCA
>DATDNV010000398.1:0-9065 GCA_036518075.1 Thermoanaerobaculia bacterium | reverse complement strand
GAAGCCGGTCGAGATCGAGACTCCCGGAGCGAGGCCGCGGCACCGCGACCGCTCCGTTCGCGGAACCGGCGACCCAATCCCCGGGCGAAAGGCTTGCCGTCTCTTCGTCCGAACCGCCATCGCTCTCGGCGCCGCCGGGCGACGCCCCCGGCGAAGCCGGCGCCGGCGAAACTCCTCGGACGTAGTCGAGGAAATCGGTCCCGTCGATCAACTCCATCGTGAAGAACCACTGACCGCCATCCGAGAGCATTTCGTACAGCGTGATGAGATTCGGGTGTGCGATGTCGGCGAGCGATCGGAACTCGCGCTTGAGCCGATAGAGAGCCTCGTCGCTCGACGCCCGGCGGAGCGTCTTGAGCGCGACGACGCTCTCGCGCTCGCGATCGAAAGCCTCGAAGACCACGCCGAACGCGCCCGACCCGAGTCGTCTTCGGAGTTGAAACCGATCCGTTCCCCGGAAAGGCTCCTCCCCGAACTCTGCCATTCTTTTTCGAGCCCTTTGCGTGAGGGGATGCTCACGCGATGGAAACGACTCGATTCTACTCGCCTTGCATGCGCCGAGACGGTGTGAGGGGCGGGCCTCTCTACTCGCCCAGGTAGGCTTCTTTGACTCTCGGGTTGGCGGCGACCTGCTCCGAGGTTCCCTCCAGAGCGACGGTGCCGGTCTCGAGCACGTAGGCGCGGTTCGAGTGTTTCAAGGCGGCGTTGGCGTTCTGCTCGACCAGGAGGACCGGCGTGCCCTGCCGGTGAATCTCTTCGATCGCCTCGAAGATCGCGTGGACGAGGATCGGCGCGAGGCCCAGAGACGGTTCGTCCAGGAGCAGAACCTGAGGACGGGACATCAGAGCCCGCCCGATCGCGAGCATCTGCTGCTCTCCCCCCGAGAGCGTCCCGGCGGTCTGCTTCTCGCGTTCCTGAAGGCGCGGAAAGAGATGGTAAACCTTGTCGAAGTCGCCGGCGATCTTCGAGTCCCTCCGGGCGTAAGACCCCATCTCGAGATTCTCGCGCACGGAGAGGTTCGCGAAGATCGCCCGTCCCTCTGGGACCAGGGTCAATCCGCCGCGCACGAGGCGAAAGGTGGGTGTCGACCGCGTCGACTCGCCGCGGAATCGAATCTCGCCCGAGTGCGCGGGCACGAGTCCCATGATCGCCCGAAGCGTCGTTGACTTCCCCGCCCCGTTGGCGCCGATCAGCGTGACGATCTCGCCGGCTCCGAGCCGGAGAGAAATCCCTTTCAATGCTTCGATCGCACCGTAGGAGACGCGCAGACGGTCCACCTCGAGAATGACCGCATCTGGAGAGCCGCTCATGCCCCTCCCAGATAGGCCTCGATGACCTTGGGGTTGGACTGGATCTCCGCGGGCTTCCCAATGGCGATCGTGGAGCCGTAATCGAGGACGTGCACCGTCTCGCAGATTCCCATCACGACCTTCATGTTGTGCTCGACCAGCAGAATCGCCATGCCGAAGTGGTCGCGCACCCACCGGATCAGATCCATCAGCTGCTGCGCCTCCTGGGGATTCATGCCGGCTGCCGGCTCGTCCAGCAGCAGGACGCGTGGCGAGGTGGCCATGGCGCGGGCGATTTCGAGACGGCGCTGGCTGCCGTAAGGGAGATTCCGCGCGAGCTCATCCGCGTGCGCTTCGAGGTGAAAGATCTTGAGCAGCTTGCGGCTCTCCGCTTCGACGCGCGCCTCCTCTGAGTGATGCGCGGGAGTGCGAAACACGGCGGACGCCAGATCCGCGCTCTGGCGGCAATGGAAGGCGACCTTGACGTTCTCGAGCACCGTCATGTCGGAGAAGAGCCGGATGTTCTGGAAGGTTCGGGCGATCCCGCGGCGAGTGATGCGCCCGCTCCTCTCGCCGGCGATCACCTCGCCGTCGAGGAGGATGGCTCCCGAGGTCGGAACGTAAACGCCCGTGACCACGTTGAAGACGGTCGTTTTGCCGGCGCCATTGGGACCAATGAGACCGTAGAGTTGGCCCGCGTCCAGGCTCAGGTTGAGGTCGTTGACGGCGACGAGCCCGCCGAAGCGCATCGTGAGCTTCTCGAGCCGGAGGAGGGACACGGGTCAGGCTCCGAGGGCCGATGTGGGTGGCGCAGCCACGCCGCGGCGCCTCTTCCAGAGCGAAAAGAGCTCGGTGAACTCGTGGTGCCCCAGGACTCCCTGCGGGCGAAAGCGCATGATCAGGATGAGCAGGAGCGCGAAGACGACCATGCGCAGGGGCCCGATCGCGCGCAGCGCCTCCGACAGCGCGATGACCAGGAACGCGCCCAGAACCGACCCCGTGATGGAACCCATTCCGCCGATCACGACCATGACGATGATGTCGATCGACTTGAGGAACGTGAACTGGTTCGTATTCAGGTACATGTCGAAATGGGCATAGAGTCCGCCCGCGACGCCGCCCAGGGCCGCGGAAACGACGAAGGCGATGACCTTGCTGCGCGTCGTGTCGACGCCCATCGCCTCGGCGGCAATCTCGTCCTCTCTGACCGCGATCAGCGTGCGGCCGAACGATGAGCGCACGATCCGCGAGATGACCACGATCGTCAACGCCGCGAACAGGTAGATCCAGAAGAAGTTGGCGAGCGGGGGAATCCCGACATACCCACGGGCTCCTCCGACCGCGTCGATGTTGAGGATGAAGACCCGGATGATTTCCCCAAAGCCCAGCGTCACGATCGCGAGGTAGTCTCCGCGCAGCCTCAGCGACGGCACGCCCACGAAGAACCCGGCGATGGCAGAGAGAATCGCGCCCCCGGCGAGACCGATCAGCAGCAGCAGCCCGTTCCGGCCGACGGCCGGGAGCGCCTCCAGGGCGCCTCGAATGCGATCGCCGAAGGTCACGGTCAGGAAGGCCGCGCCGTAGCCGCCGATTGCCATGAAACCCGCGTGGCCGATCGAGAACTGGCCGGTGAAACCGTTGATCAGATTCAGGCTCACCGCCAGGATGATGTTGATCCCCGCCAGACAGAGGATGCGAAGCAAGTACTCCTGGCCCGGCACGAGCGCCCGTCTTACGGCGAAGCTGAGGAGTCCGATGGCCGCGACCAGGACCGCGAGCTTCGCAACCGATTTCAAACCTTCTCCTTCTGAACGCGCCCGAGAATTCCCTGGGGACGCAGCAGCAGAACGAGGATCAGGATCGCGAACGCGATGGCGTCACGATAGGTCGAGGAGAGGTACCCGGTGACCATCACTTCGGATGTGCCGAGCAGGAGTCCACCGAGGACGGCTCCGGGGATGTTTCCGATGCCCCCGAGGACGGCGGCCACGAACGCTTTCAGCCCGTACATGATGCCCATCAGAGGGTCGATCTTGGGAATTCGCATCCCGATCAGCACCCCTCCCGCCCCCGCGAGCGCCGACCCGATGGCGAAGGTGACCGCGATGATCCGGTCGGTCGAGATCCCCATGAGCTTGGCCGCGTCGATGTTGAAGGACACGGCGCGCATCGCTTTTCCGGTGAGGGTCTTCTGCACGAAGAATTGCAGCATGATCATCAGAAGAAACGCGACGCCGATGACGGTCAATTGCTCGCTGGTCAAGCGCACGCCCGCGACGATCCAGTCCGCGTGGGGCGCGAGCGAAGGAAAGAACTTCGGATCCGGCCCGGCGATGAGCTGCCAGGAGTACTCGATCAGGAGAGACACGCCGATCGCCGTCACGAGAAGCGCCAGGCGCGCAGCGTGGCGCAGAGGCCGGTACGCGAATCGCTCGATCGCGAGGCCGAGCAAAGCCGTGGCGATCATGGATCCGACCATCACGAGAAGCGCGGCCGCGATCGACGGCTCTTTTCCCTGGAGCTGCCGGGAAAGGAAATACCCGACGTAGGCCCCGACCATGTAGACGTCTCCATGAGCGAAATTGATCAGTCGCATGATGCCGTAAACCATCGTGTAACCGAGGGCGATCAATGCGTAGATCGACCCGAGGGAGAGCCCGTTCATCAACTGTTGCAGGAAGGTGGTCATCGGAACAAGCTGTCAGCCTTCAGCTCCCTCCGCCAGAAATCCAAAACGCCTTCGGACGCCCGTCCGGTTTGCCAGGAACCTGTGCTCGGCTGACGACGACGGGCCGCCTGCATTCAGGTCATGCTCACAGCTGACGGCGGAAGCTGAGAGCGGTGCGCGGGTCCTTACGGCTTCACCGTTTCGACGTAGACGAATTTTCCGTTCTCGATCTTCAGAACCACCGCGGGCTTGACCGCGTTTCGGTCCTTGTCGATGGTGATCTGCCCGGTGACGCCGGGAAAGTCTTTCGTGGCGCCGAGCGCCTCGCGGATCTTGTTGCCGTCGGTCGACCCGCCGCGCGCGATCGCGTCCGCGAGGATCTTCGCGGCGTCGTAGCCGAGAGCCGCGAGGGCGTCGGGCGTCTGTTTGTAGCGAGCCCGATATTCCGTGACGAATTTCTGGATCGCAGGCGACGGATCGTCGACCGAGTAGTGGTTGGAGATGTAGCAGCCGTTCAATGCGTCGCCGCCGATCTCGAAGAGCCTCGGGGAATCCCAACCGTCGCCTCCCAGCAGAGGAACCGTGATGCCGAGCTCGCGCGCCTGCCGCGCGATGGTGCCGACCTCCGTGTAATAGCCGGGCACGTAGATCGCCTCCGGAGCGGCGGACTTGATCTGCGTCAGCTGGGCGTGAAAGTCCGAGTCTCCTTCGCTGTAGGACTGTTCGGAGACGATCGTGCCGCCGAGCTGCTTGAAGTTCTCACGAAAGAAGGTCTGGAGTCCTACCGAGTAATCGTTGCGAACGTCGACGAGGATCGCTGCTTTCTTCACCTTCAGCGTGTTGGCGGCGAACTTCGCCATGACCAGCCCCTGAAACGGATCGATGAAACAGACTCGAAAGATGAAGTTGCCGATTTGAGTCACCCGGGGATTGGTCGAGGAGGGCGAAACCATCGGAACGCCCGCCGCCTGGCAGATGGGAGCCGCGGCGAGCGAGCGCGACGAAGAGACTTCCCCGAGCATCGCGACGACGTGATTCTGATTGATGAGCTTCGTGGCGGCCGTCGCCGCCTCTTCGGGCTTGGACTGATCGTCCTCGACCGCAACCGCGAGTTTCTTCCCGAGCACGCCGCCGGCCTTGTTGATCTCGTCAAACGCCATCTTGATGCCGTTGTCCGTGGACTGGCCGAATGTCGCGGTCGTGCCTGTCAGCGAGCTGTACTCCCCGACGAGAATGTCGCCCGCTCCGCCCTTCTGGCAGCCCGATGCGCCGGCGAGCGCGCCGACCACCGCGAGGGCCGTGACGAAACGCACTTTCATTGTCGTGCTCCTTCCTACCCGGAACTCAAAAGTCGGGGTATTCTTTCGCACACCGCGAAGTAATGTCAAAAGATCAAGTCTCTCAATCATTTGGGTTAGAATAGCCAGTCGAACCGCGAGTCACTGGAGAGATCTCTCATCAGCGAAGCCAATCCTCACAGTCGAAGCTCCCGAACCGACCCTTCCGCTTCCGATCGAACTCCGCCGCGCATCCGCCCGCGAAGCGCGCATCCGATTTCGCGCAAATCGATCGACCCGGACGCGCTCAAGGTCCTCTATCGACTCTCCTCGGCGGGTTACAAGGGCTATCTCGTCGGCGGAAGCGTACGGGACCTTCTTCTGGGACGCGTGCCCAAGGACTTCGACGTGGGCACCGACGCACATCCGCAGGCGGTCCGGCGCCTCTTTCGCAACTGCCGGCTGATCGGCAGACGGTTCCGGCTCGCCCACATCCTTTTTGCCGCCGGAAAGGTGATCGAGGTCGCGACGTTCCGGCGCCGGCCCAACGAGGTCGACCCCAACGCGCCGGAGATCCTGATGACGTCGGACAACACCTTCGGCACCGCCCGCGAGGACGCGTTGAGGCGCGACTTCACGATCAACGGGCTCTTCTACGACATCGCCGATTTCTCGGTGATCGACTACGTCGGGGGGCTCGATGACCTCGAGGCCGGACTGATCCGCACGATCGGCGACGCCGAGATCCGGTTTCGCGAAGATCCGGTCCGCATGATGCGCGCCGTGGAATTCGCGAGCCGCCTGGGATTCGCACTGACTCCGGACGCCTACGAAGCGATCCTGAATCACCGCAAGGAGATCGTCAAATCGGCTGCGCCGAGGGTCACGGAGGAGCTCTCCCAGACCCTCAAGGGGGGACACGCGCTCCCCACGTTTCTTCTCATGCGCGAGGTCGGGCTCCTCGACGTTCTCCTTCCGGAGCTCACTCAGGTGCTTCGCGAATTCGATCCCGATCATCCCCAGGGGACGGGGCATCTCTTTTGGGCGCTCCTCGATGTTTTGGACGCGGAACGCCGACGCGGGCGGACGTTCGACGACGCGGTTCTCTTCTCTCTCTTCTTCCTTCCGATCGTGCGGGCGCGCGTGAGCGCCGCCTCTCCCGGAGGAGACCCCGACGCAGACTTGCTGTCCGGCCTCGTGGAAGAGGTGGTCACGCCGATCGCGCTTCGCATGACTCTTCCCCACGCGGTCACCCATCGGATCAAGCAGGCCCTCACGATCGTGGGAAGGCTCTCGCACCGCCCGGACAATCGAGTCGGGACGCGACGGCTGGCATTCCGAGACGCCTTTCCCGCCGCGCTCGAGCTGTTCGAGCTGCGGGCGATGGCGACCGGCCGCGGCGAGGAGCTCGTGCGGGAGTGGGCGGCCCTTCGAGCTCGCGTCGAGCGCGCGCGGGAAGCATTCGAGAAGGAAACGGGGATTCCAGCACGCACGGAAGCGCCGGTACGGCGGCGCCGGCGCCGGCGGGGCGGCCGGAAGAGGAATTGATTCACCGAGTCATCGCCTCGGAGGACGTGGGTGGTAGGACGCAGGTGGTAGGGATGTCGGTGACCTTCCCATTTCCTACGTCCTATGTCCTACGTCCTACGTCCTGCCTCTTCCGGGTCCTGTGATTCAATGAGTCCCCTCATAAGGGGCTCAAAACTTGAGACTTAGAATCGACCGTCCGCCGTGGACCGAACTTTCTCCAGCGAAATGCGTTCTGTTCGAATGAGGAAGCCTTGAGCGGTCAGGATGAACAGAAGCTCGTTGATCGCTGCCGCCAGGGCGAGGACGAAGCCTGGAGGGAGCTCGTGGATCGATTCGGCCAGAAAGTCTACTCGGTGGCGTACCACTTCACGCTGAAGCGTGAAGACGCCGAAGAGCTTTCGCAGGAGATCTTCCTGAAGATCTTCGAGAGCCTCGACCGCTACAACGGGAGTTTTCCGCTGATCGCCTGGATCGTCGCGCTCGCGCGCAACCTGTGCATCGACCGGTACCGGAGGCGCAAGCGGGAGCACTCCTTCCGCTTCGTCTCCGACGACGCGGTCGCTCCGATGCTGCGGTCCGCGGATGACCCGGCCGCCGAAGCGCTGAAGAAGGAACGAACCAAGATTCTGTTCTCTGCGCTGGCCGAAATCCCCGAAGACCTCGCGGAGATACTCGTGCTTCGAGATCTCGACGGACTCGCCTACGAGGAGATCGGCAAAGCGCTCGAGCTCCCGGACGGGACCGTCAAATCGCGCTTGTTCCGCGCCCGCGCCGAGGTGGCCCGCAAGGTCCGCGAGCGGCACGAGAGAGCGAACGGGAGCGTTCTCACTTCTCTGGCGGTTGCGGCGGGAGCTTTCGTATGACGTGCCGCGAACTCGAGCGGTTCTTCGTCGCGGGAACCGCGGACGAGGAAGCCCGCGCGCATGTTCTCGGCTGCGCCCAATGCGGATCCGCTGCCCGGGCGCAGGAGCTGGCGCAGAGCCTGGCTTCGAGTCTGGCCGCGCCGGCCTGGAGCCTTTCCCTGCGCGATGCGCTCCTGACGGTCCCCCGCCGCGCGATCACCTGTTCCACCGCCGACGCGTGGCTGGCCCGGTCAATCGAAGGAGAGCTTTCGGACTCGGAGCGGGAACGTCTCGAGGATCATCGTTCGCGCTGCGCCGGGTGTGCCGCGGCCGCGCAGGCGTTTTCGGTCATCGACACCCTCGATGCGCCGCAGCCCGCCCCGTGGGTGGCCGGCCGCATCGCCGCGACAGCCCCGGCGAAAGCACCGGCGGCGCGGCGTTCCCGGTTCAGCCTCTGGCGAAACCCGCGCGTGGCCATCGCCCTGGCGTATGCCGCCGCGCTCATCCTGATGGTCGCGGGGTTCAATCCCGCCGACCTCGCGCGCAAGGCGGTCCCGTCCGGCCTCGGGCAGGGCGCGAAGACCGTCGTCGCGGAGGTCAAGACTTCCGCCGTCGACCGGATCGGGGCGTTCGAGGAGAAGGCGATGCGATCGTTCGCCGTCTGGCGCGGTCTTGCCGGCGGATACGGCCGCGCCGCTCTCTCCCAGGCCATTCAGCTCGTCATGAAGTCGGAACCCGCACCCACTCGGAGCCGCTCGCGCAACGGCGAAGAGAAGGGAGCTCTGCCGAAGAACGAGACCGTAATCATCGCGGGGCGCATGAAGGCACCCGCACAGGAGCAACTATGAGCAACGATTCTCCGTATCCGCCGCCCCCGGCTCCGCCGCCGCCTGCGGCGCCGCCGCCACCGCCCCCGGTCAGTCCCGCGATGGTTCCCGCGGCGCCCGTCGAGACCAAGTCGCCCGCTCTGGCGGGGTTGCTGTCGATGTTCCCGGGGCTGGGACACCTGTATCTGGGCCTCTACCAGCGAGCCTTCGCGTTTGGCGGCGCCTTCATCGTCCTGATCAGCTTCTCGACGCATGGCCGCCACGAGGCATTCTTCGGCCCCATGATCGCGTTCGTCTGGTTCTTCGCGATCATCGACGCCGTTCGGCAGGCCAAAGCCATCAATCGCGGGTTCGTCACGACCGGCAGCTACGCGCCTTCCGTGGAGCAGCGACGGGCTGCCGAGGGCACCGCGTCTCTCACCTGGGGAGTCATCCTGCTCGGCATCGGCGCTCTCTGGCTTGCCAACAGGTACTTGGACCTCGAGCGCTTCTGGGACATGATCGATGCGTGGGGCGGACCGGTCGCGTTCATTCTGCTCGGTCTCGTCCTGATCTTCACCCACGTCAAGCGGAAACGCGCGGAGAACGAGAGAGGCGTGGGCATGCCCCCTCGCAGCAGCTAATTCCTTTGC
>DATDNV010000397.1:0-6838 GCA_036518075.1 Thermoanaerobaculia bacterium | reverse complement strand
ACCCCCGACGCAGCTTTCGCGCGGCTCTTGCCACCGACGGGGAATTCCTCAAGCTGGCGCGCCGCGCGCGCGCGGTCGAAGTGCCGCGCCTCGTCGCGCTCTGCGACACGAGCGGATCGATGGACGCGCATACCCGATTTCTCCTGGCGTTCCTCCTCGCGCTGAAGAAGACCGCGCGGCGGACCGAGATCTTCGTGTTCAATACTTCGTTGACGCGTCTGACGCCCTGGCTCGCGCCGGGACGAATCGCGCGAACACTGGAGAAGCTCTCCGCCTCGGTCCCGGACTGGTCGGGCGGAACGCGAATCGGCGAGTGTCTCGAGAGCTTCGTCGAGAACCATCTCGACACGACCGTGGATGCCAAGACCGTCGTGTTGATCGTTTCGGACGGGCTTGACCGAGGCGACACCGAGCCCCTCGCCCGAGCGATGCGGACGATCCACACCCGCGCGCGGCAGGTCTTGTGGCTCAATCCCCTGCTCTCCGATCCGCGCTATGAGCCGACTGCCCGCGGAATGGCTGCGGCGCTGCCTTATGTGGATAGACTGCTTCCGGCGCATAACCTCGAAACGCTCGAGCGTCTGATTCCGATGCTGGCGGCGTGAGTCGAAGCCAAGTGCCTGAGGAGACGGAATGAACCGCGGGTGTGTCCGCTGGATCCTTTTTGCGTTCGTCGCCTTCGTCGCATTGCTTGTCGGGCTGTTTTTCTGGTCGCGTCCCCAAGGTGTCACGCGACTGCCGGCGGTACCCAGCGAGCTTCAGACGTTGGCCGTCGTGCCCGGCTTTCCCAACACCATCCGATATTTCCCGACCGACGCGACGCACGAGGCGCAGTTCGAAAAGGATTATCTGGCCTCCAACGACCGCGAGCTCCTCCAGCTCCACAAAATGGGTCAGAAAGACGACACGCTGCCACCCATTTCGTTTCTCGCGATCTCGGGCGGCGGCGACAACGGAGCCTTCGGAGCGGGCCTCCTGAACGGCTGGTCCGCCACAGGCGAACGACCGGCGTTCAAGCTCGTCACCGGCGTGAGCACGGGGGCCCTCATCGCTCCCTTCGCGTTCCTCGGGCCGGCCTACGACCCGACGATCAAGTCGATCTACACCGGGATCAGCTTCCGCGACATCGCCATGAAGCGATCGCCTCTCTGGGTCGTCTTTGGAGACTCGATGGCCGACAACGCTCCCCTCAAGAAACTCGTCAAGAAAACAGTGACACGGGAGGTGCTCGACGCGATCGCCAATGAACGGGACAAAGGGCGCGTGCTGCTCATCGCGACGACGAACCTCGATGCGCGGCGTCCGGTCATCTGGAATGTCACCGAGATCGCTGCGGCCCGCTCCGACCTCGCGCTGGAGCTCGTTCAGAAGATCCTGATCGCTTCCTCGGCAATCCCCGGGACGTTTCCGCCGGTGATGATCGACGTCCTGGCGGGTGCCCGTCCGTACCAGGAGATGCACGTGGACGGCGCCACCGCGTCGCAGGTCTTCGTCTATCCCACCGCGATGCACTTGCATCAGCTCGCGCCGCGAAAGCGCACGCTCTACGTCATCCGGAACGCGAGGCTCGACCCGGAATGGGCGCAAGTGGAGCGGCGAACCGTGCCGATCGCGTTCCGCGCAATCTCGACCCTCGTTCAGTTTCAAGGGATCGGAGACCTCTACACGATCTACACGATCACCCAGAGAGATCACCTCAAGTTCAACCTGGCCTTCATACCTCCGACCTTCGACTACCCCCACAAGCAGCTCTTCGACACGAAATACATGCGGGAGCTCTTCGCCGTGGGGGAGCGAATGGCCGTCAGGGGAACCGACTGGTGGTGGAAACATCCGCCAGTCCTCCTGAGCGGAGTCGGGGAGAACGAGCAGTCCGAGTGAGGCAACCATGGCTCTCGAGATCTCGAAAGTCTTCACGATCGACGCGCCGAAGAATGCGGTCTGGGATTTCCTGACTGACCCGTACCGGGTGGCGCGATGCCTGCCCGGCGCCGCGATTACCGGTAAGCAGGATGACCAGAGCTACACGGGAACGATCACGGTCAAGGTGGGGCCGGTCTCCGCGAGCTACAAGGGCAAGATTCGATTCGAGAAGCTCGATCCCGCAGCCGGAACCGCCGAAATCGTCGCGTCCGGCCAGGACATCAAGGGCAAGGGCGGCGCGGATATGCGGATGCAGAGCCGGCTGCGAGAGATCGCTCCCGGCAAGACGGAGGTTTCCGCGACCTCCCAGGTGAACATCACGGGAATCCTGGCTCAGATGGGGGCCCGGATGATTCAAGACGTTTCCGACCAGATGCTCCAGAGGTTCACGCAGGCGATGCAGGCAGAGTTGGGCTCGGGCAGCCGCGCCGAAGGCAACTCTCCAACTCCGGCGTCCAGCGCACTCTCCGCTCCGGCTTCCGCACCGCCGGTCGATGCGGTTTCGCTCGGGGCCGGCGTCGCCGGCCGGGCATTCGGCCGGGCCGCAAAGCGGCCCGTGTTCTGGATAGTGGCGGTGCTGGTGGTTTTTGCGATTTACTGGCTTTGGATTCGATAGTGAACTACGAACCTCGAGGAAATCACTTTTTCTCGACGTCGAGCGAAATGCTCTCCGTCATGCCGAGCCCCTCACCCTTCTTTGTCATCCCGAGCGAAGCGAGGGGACAGGCCGCAGCGGTCGCTCCGCGACCGGGCGGCCGGAAATTTTCTAGACCAAAGCCAAGCCACGCCCCCGAAGACTTCCGGTTAGAAAAGTTAATTGGCCCGCGTAGCGGGCCGGTACAGATGTCATCGGGCTGAGTCACACGAGCGAAAGGAGACGGCATGATCCCAGGTTCTTTTGACTACCACGCTCCCGGGTCGCTGAAGGAGGCGATCGACCTTCTCGGCAGCCACCGGGACGACGCCAAGGTGCTGTCCGGCGGCCAGAGCCTGCTGCCTCTCCTGAAGCTGCGCCTGGGCTCGGCCGGCCATCTCGTGGACATCGGGAAGATTCCAGGACTCGAGTACATCAAGGAAGAAGGCGGGTTCCTGAAGATCGGAGGCCGCACGCGCGAGGCCGCCCTCGAGCACTCCGACCTCGTCCGGAAGAAATATCCGCTCCTGGCCGACACCGCGGAAGTCATCGCCGACCCGCTCGTCCGCAATCTCGCGACGGTCGGCGGCAATCTCGCTCACGGCGATCCGGCCAACGACCATCCGGCGACGATGCTCGCCTATGGAGCCGAAGTCGTCGCGACCGGACCGAAAGGCGCACGCACGATTCCGATCGACAAATTCTTCACGGGCCTCTTCGAGACGGCGCTCGCTCCCGACGAGATCCTGACGGAGATCCGGATACCCGCTCCGCCTCCCAAGAGCGGCGGGGCGTACGTCAAGCTCGAGCGCAAAGTCGGCGACTTCGCGACGGCAGCGGCGGCGGCGCAGGTCACCCTCGGCGCCAACGGCGCGATCGAAAAGGTCGGGATCGGCCTGACCAACGCCGGTCCGACTCCGATCAAGGCCACGGCCGCCGAGCAGTCGCTGAAAGGCAAGAAGCCGGATGCGGACGCGATCGCAGCCGCCGCGAAGCTCGCGGCTCAAGCGGCGGCGCCCTCGGCTGACCGCCGCGGCTCGGTCGAATACAAAAAAGAGATGGCTCGGGTTCTGACGGCGCGTGCGCTCGCGAAAGCCGTTGCCCGCGCGCAAGGAGCATAGCCATGGCCAGGCACAGCATCAAAGTCAACGTCAACGGCGCGGAGAGCAAGGGCGAGGTCGAGTCGCGGCTGCTCCTCGTTCATTTCCTGCGAGAGAACCTGCGGCTCACCGGCACGCACATCGGCTGCGACACGACGCACTGCGGCGCCTGCACGGTGCTCCTCGACGGCGTTCCGGTCAAATCCTGCACCGTGCTCGCCGTTCAGGCGGACGGCCGCAACGTGACGACGGTCGAAGGTCTCGAGAAAGAGGGCAAGCTTGATCCGATCCAGGAGGGTTTCTTCCAGGAGCACGGCCTGCAGTGCGGCTACTGTACTCCCGGCATGATGATGACGAGCCACGCGCTCCTGAAATCGAATCCGAACCCGAGCGAAGGCGACATTCGCCGAGCGATCTCGGGGAATCTCTGCCGGTGCACCGGCTACGTCAACATCGTCAAATCCGTCCAGCACGCTGCGGCTGAGGCGCGAACGCGCCAGCAAGCCGCGCGGGCGACCGAGTAGGAGGAGCCATGGCGTCCACACCGCGCACATCTCCCGAAGTCGGAGGCATGGGCCACTCGATCAAGCGAAAAGAAGATCCGCGCTTCCTCCGCGGAAAGGGCAACTACGTCGACGACATCCAGCTCCCCGGGATGCTCCACATGGACATCGTGCGCAGCCCCTATGCTCACGCGAAGATCGTCAAGATCGACCCGTCGAAAGCGCTGAAGGTTCCCGGCGTCCTCGCCGTCATCACCGGTGAAACGCTCGCCCAGTTCAAGCTGCATTGGATGCCGACTCTTATGTCGGACACCCAGATGGTGCTGCCCACGGAAAAAGTCATGTACCAGGCCCAGGAGGTTGCGGCGGTCATCGCGACCGACCGGTACGCGGCCGCCGACGGCGTCGAGGCGGTGGAAGTCGAGTATGACCCCCTGCCCGTCGTCGTCGATCCCTTCAAGGCGCTCGAGCCGAATGCTCCGGTCCTTCGCACCGACAAGCCCGGCAAGAAGGACAACCGGATCTTTCACTGGGAGGTCGGCGACCGGAAAGGCACCGAGAGCGCTCTGGCCGGTTCCGACGTCGTCGTCGAGCAGAAGATCTATCTCCCCCGCATCCACGTCGCCTCGATCGAGACCTGCGGCATCGTCGCCGACTTCGATCGCATCCGCGGCAAGCTCACCGTCTACATGACGACGCAGGCGCCCCACGCGATCCGCACGGTCATCGCGCTCGTCGCGGGACACGTCGGCCTCTCCGAAGAGAAGATCCGCGTCATCTCGCCCGACATCGGCGGCGGATTCGGCGGAAAGGTTCCGGTCTACCCCGGGTACGTGATCGCGGTGGCGGCCTCGGTCGTCATCGGAAAGCCGGTCAAGTGGGTCGAAGACCGGATGGAGAATCTGCAGGCCGACTCGTTCGCCCGCGATTACCACATCACCGCGCGGCTGGGCGCGAAGAAGGACGGCACGATGACCGGCCTCGAGATCAAGACGGTTGCCGACCACGGGTACGCCGACGCGGCCGCGAATCCGTCCAAGTTCCCGGCCGGTCTCTTCTCGATTTGCACCGGCTCCTACAAGATGCCCAAAGCCTTCGCCGAGGTGGATGGTGTCTACACCAACAAGCCGCCGGGAGGCATCGCCTATCGCTGCTCCTTCCGCGTGACCGAGGCGGTTCATGCGATCGAACGCATGACCGACGTGCTCGCGCAGGAGCTGAAAATGGATCCGGCCGATCTGCGGATGAAGAACTTCATTCCGCCAAACGAGTTCCCATACAAGTCGGTTCTCGGATGGGAATACGACAGCGGGAACTACGCCGGCGCCTTGAAGAAGGCGATGGACATCATCGGCTACGCGGCGCTGCGCAAGGAGCAGGCGGAAAAGCGCAAGAAAGGCGAGCTGATGGGCATCGGGATCTCGAGCTTCACCGAGATCGTTGGCGCCGGCCCGTCCAAGCACTTCGACATTCTGGGCATCAAGATGTTCGATTCCTGCGAGCTGCGTGTTCATCCGACCGGCAAGGCCACCGCGCGCTTCGGAACCAAGTCGCAGGGCCAGGGGCACGAGACCACCTACGCTCAAATCATCGCGGAAGAGCTCGGCATTCCCGCGGCGCATGTCGAGGTCGAGGAGGGCGACACCGACACGGCGCCCTACGGCCTCGGCACCTACGCGTCTCGCTCGACGCCGACCGCCGGGGCGGCCGGCGCGATTGCAGCGCGCAAGGTGCGTGACAAGGCCAAGAAAATCGCCGCGTATCTGTTGGAGGTCTCCGAAGACGATCTGGTGTGGGAGCCCGGCAAGTTCTCAGTCAAGGGCGCGCCGCAGAAATCGAAGACCATCCAGGACATCGCGTTTGCGGCATACACCAACCATCCGCAGGGAATGGAGGCGGGGCTCGAAGCGGTCGACTACTACGATCCGCCGAATCTGACTTTTCCGTTCGGCAGCTACATCTGCGTCGTCGACATCGACCGGGGCACGGGCGAGGTGAAGATCCGCCGCTTCGTCGCCGTCGACGACTGCGGCAACATCATCAACCCCATGATCGTGGACGGCCAGATCCACGGCGGCTTGAGCATGGGAATGGCTCCGGCGCTCATGGAGGAGATCACCTACGATGAGAGCGGCAACATCCAGGGCGGCAGCTTCATGGACTACCTCGTGCCGACCGCCATGGAAACGCCCAATTGGGAAACGGCCAAGACGGTCACGCCCTCGCCGCACCATCCGTTCGGAGCCAAGGGCGTCGGTGAGTCGGCCACCGTCGGCGCGCCTCCCGCGATCGCCAACGCCGTCGTCGACGCGCTCTCGCATCTCGGCGTCAAGCACATCGACATCCCGATCACGCCCGAGAAAGTCTGGAAGATCCTCAAAGCGAAGGGAGTCGCGGAGTAGCCTCTTTCCGGTTTTATGTCAGATCCGGTATAACCGGCGGAAGTCAGTGGGATGACATCGGAATATTCAACCGGGCGACCAGGGCCTGGAAGCGAGGCTCATTGCGCAGCGGATCGAAGATGCGATCGACGTTGAGGTAGACGAGGCGACCCTCTCGCTGCCGGTAGGCCTCCTCGAGCGCCGAGAGCGCCGCTTCCTTTTCGCCAAGGCCGATCGAAGGAAGAGCCCTCGGAAGAGCGGAAACGAACCGCGTGTGGGAAAGCTCTTCGAGCTTCC
>DATDNV010000396.1:0-3505 GCA_036518075.1 Thermoanaerobaculia bacterium | reverse complement strand
CGACGGCTGCGGGCAGTGCGGCGCTGCTCACCGGCGGACTCGCCACGTTTCTCCGCGCCCCATCGGCATTGGCTGACGAGATCTTCCTCGAGGCCACGATCCCGCAGCTCCAGGCCTTGATGGCTTCCGGCCAGCTGACGTGCAAGCAGCTCACGAAGGGTTACCTCGATCGCATTCAGAGCCTGAATCCCCTTCTGCATTCGGTGATCGAAGTCAATCCGAACGCGAATGCGATCGCGTCGCAGCTGGACAACGAACGTCGCAAGGGCTTCCTTCGCGGTCCTCTGCACGGCATTCCGCTTCTCGTCAAGGACAACATCGCGACCGATGACCAAATGCAGACGACGGCGGGATCGCTCGCGATCTACGGCAACCACGTGCCGGCCGACGCACCGATCATCGCCCAGCTTCGCGCCGCGGGAGCTTTGATCCTCGGCAAAGCCAACCTCGGTGAATGGGCAAACTTCCGCAGCAATATTCCGATCTTTCCTCTCGCGGTCGGTTGGAGCGCCCGAGGCGGAAACACGATCAACGCCTACGACTTGAGCTATACCTCCTGGGGGTCCAGCGCCGGTTCCGCCAACGGCGCTGCCGCGAATCTCTGCGCGGCGGCCATCGGGACGGAAACCGACGGCTCGATCACCGGACCGTCCGCCGTCGAGAATTGCGTCGGTCTGAAGCCGACGCTCGGCCTGGTTTCGCAGGACGGGATCATTCCGATTTCCCACCAGCAGGACACCGCGGGACCGATCGCGCGAAGCGTGACCGACGTGGCGACACTTCTCGGCGTATTGCAGTCGCCGTTCGGCTCGGTCGTCGGCCATCAACTTCCCTCCGACTACACGCAGTTTCTCAAACGGGGCTCGCTCAATGGCGCTGTCATCGGATTCGATAAGCGCTTTTTCGATTACAGCTACTTCGGCAGCGGCATCCCGGGCGACGAGCAGACCGTCGCGTTCGCGAACAACGCGCTGTCCGTGATGGCAACCCTCGGCGCAACAATCGTGGAAGTGGATACCGGCGACGTGTTTGCGTATACCAACGACGAGTTCACGGCTCTCTTATATGAGTTCCGGGCACAGATCGCCGACTACCTTGCGACGCTCTCGAACACGAAGATGAAGACCCTGGCAGACCTGATCGCCTTCGATAACTCACATTGCAACCAGGAGATGCCTGTCTACGGTCAGGAGGTGTTCGACCTGGCTGAGACTTTTCCCGGTTTCCCGAATGACCCCGCTTACATTGCCGCGAGATCCCACGCCACGAACGCGGCGCGTGCCGGAATCGATGATGTGATCAACTCGGGTGTCGATGCGATCGTCGCGCCGCACCTGACGAATTCGACCGGACCGGCGGTCTCCGGTTATCCGAATCTCTCGCTCCCGGTGGGCATTCGCGATTCCGGACGGCCCGCGGGAATGCTCATGTACTCGACTTTTCTGCGCGAGCCGCAGCTGATCGGTTTCGCCTACGATCTCGAGCAGGAAATCAACGTGCGGAGGCAGCCGCAATTCCTGAATTCGGTGATCCCGCTGCCGAATGCCGGCATTTGTACTGGCGGTTCGCAGGGCAAAGCGCATCTGCCGCACGGACGCATCTTCTGAGACCGCGATTTTTGGATGCCCGGGGCACGCGAGCGGAATCCGTTTCCGCTCGCGTGCTCTTTTCCCCAGCAACTGTGGCTCTCGAATTTCCGAGGAGTGATCAAGGGAGGTCCCATGAACATGCATGAACGCATCGCGGAAAACATCTTCCGGCATTCAGCGATGGCTGCCGCCGCAATCGCATTGATGCTCGGATTGCCGGCGAACGCCGGCGCGCAGTACAAGGAAATCAAGCTCGTGTCCGACATCGCAGGTCAGGCGGCGATCACCGATCCGTTGCTGATCAATCCGTGGGGAGTGTCTTTTCCGCCCACCGGTCCCTTCTGGGTCTCTGATGCGGGCTCGAACACCGCGACTGTCTACGCTGTCGATGGCACGACGGGCGCGGTGGCCATTGCGCGTCCGCCGGTGAGCATTGATAGGCCGCCGAGCGGTCAGGTCTTCAACGGGTCGGCCGATTTCGTGGTCTCTTCCGGGATGGCCTCGGGCCCTGGGATCTTCCTCTTCGCGAGCTTGAACGGCCAGATATTCGGCTGGAATCCGAACGTTCCGGCTCCCGGATCCAATACAGCGATTCTAGGGGCGACGGGCACGCCTCCTCCTGTCGCTTATACAGGTCTGGCTATTGGAACCCGAGGAACCGATCCGTTCCTGTTTGCGGCGAACAACGCCGCAGGCAGGGTCGACGTGTTCGACAAGAACTTCACAAAAGTCACCGTCCCGGGTGGGTTCACCGACCCGAATCTCCCTGCGGGCGACCTGCCCTTCGATGTCGTCAACATCGGCGGGGATCTCTACGTCACCTATTCCGGGCCGGTCGGAGCAGTTAATGTGTTCGATACCGACGGAAACCTCATGAGCCGCTTCGCCACGGGCGGGACGCTTCTGAATCCCTGGGGAATCGCAGTCGCGCCAGCCGACTTCGGGGAGTTCAGCAGCGCAGTGCTGGTCGGGAACTTCAACTTCGGCAATCCCAGCAACGGACCGGGCTCAATCAGCGCCTTCGATTCGACCGGCACTTTTCTGGGCCTTCTCAAAGATGAGAACGGTGTAAACCTGTCGATCGACGGGCTCTGGTCGCTGCGGTTTGGAAATGGAGTCAAAGGTGGGATCAAGAACGTGCTCTACTTTTCCGCCGGTATTGAAGGTCAGACTCACGGCCTCTTCGGAGCACTCGCAGCCTGTGGTCCGGTCATCACTGGCATTTCGGCGACTCCGAACGTCCTCTGGCCGCCCGATCACAAGCTCGTTCCGGTCTCCGTCAATTACACGGTCCAGGATTCGTGCGACTCCGTTCCAGTCTGCTCACTCAGCGTTAGCAGCAACGAAGGGGCGGGCGGCGGTAGCGGCAACGCATCTCCAGACTCGCAGATCATCGATGCTCATGATGTCAGCCTTCGCGCTGAGCGCGCAGGCACGGGAGACACGCGAATCTACACAATCACCGTGTCTTGCACGGACAAGCTCGGGCTCACCTCGAGCGCGGTTGCGACGGTCACCCTGCCGCACGACCAGAAGCCCTGAACACCGGAACGTGCGACTTGTAGACACCCGAAAGTCGAGGCTTGCCAGTGAGGTCGAGACCGGACCGCGCGCGGTCGTCTGGGAAGGGTTGTCATGCCGGCGCCCTCGCTGACAGAATCCGAATGGCCTCGTTCTACCGAGGAAAGGAGCCCGCGATGCGCCACACCCTCGTCTCATCCATTGCCTCGTTTCTGGTCCTTCATGCCGCCACGGCCCTCGCAGGCGGTCCGACCTTGACCAAAGCCTCGCGCCATGACACGTCTCAATCACTCGCCGTGATGGCTGCCGGCGCCCGATCACCGGCAAGCGCGCGCGATCGGGAGGGGATCGAGCCGCGCGTAACCGGTCCGAGTCTCAGCAGCGGGCGCGCTGAC
>DATDNV010000395.1:0-2609 GCA_036518075.1 Thermoanaerobaculia bacterium | reverse complement strand
TGACGCACCTCAACTTTGGATCGAAACGCTCGATCCGCTCCAAGTAGATGCGCGTCAATCGCTCGGACGTCAGCGCCCGCGTCTCGATCCAGCGAGACAGAGCCGTGACGGTGGCGAACGCGATGTCTTCGTCGCTCTTGGGCAGGGGCCCCGGGCCTGCCGTGCTTCGGAGGAAGCGATCACGCGTGGGGCCGGGCGGCGCCCCCGGGATCCTCGGATCCCAACGCGTCGCGGGGGAGTCCGTCGGCGTAAGAGGCACTCTTCGCGGACCGGTTCGGCGTTCCATCACTCCGGCCATGGCCTCGCGCCAGTTCCCCGCGGCCTGCTCGCGTTCGGAGGGCGTCATCTCCAGCCGCACGAGCTTTTCGGCATGGGCAAAGTCAGCAGCAGCCACTTCGGGTCCCACCGACGGAGCGGTGCCGAAGGCCGGCGGCGTGCCGGCGGCGGGCGTCGTCTGGAGAGCGGGTGCGGATGTCTGCGCGAGAACCGGATGAGCGCTCGCCGCGGCGGCGGCGCTGACAACACCAGCGGCGCGTGCAAGAAAGTCCCTGCGAGATTCAGCCATGGCCCCTCCTCGTGCGAATCCTAGACCTTTGTCGAATGACGGGGCGGAACCGATCGCCTCGGCGGTGCCTCCCGTCAGAGGGGAGGCCGCGAGTTCGCGCGAGGATGGCCTCTTTCAAAAAGGAGTATCGGCTGGCTTATGTCGGAAGTGATAGAGAGACCGCCCTCAATTGACTCCGGGAGGCAAGACTGACCACGCAACGTCTGCTTGCTCCTCGCTCGTTGCTTCCGGCTTCTCGCTCCCTCCTCTTACGGCGTCGTCACCACCGGCAACTCGACCATGCTCGCCTGCCGGGGCAGGTGGTAGATGCGTTGAGTCGCCTTGTGGTAGTCCTCCGGTTTGGCGAAGAAGATGTTGGAAACGAAAGTCTGCGGATTTCGGTCGTAGAGCGGGAACCAGCTCGACTGAACCTGGACCATGATCCGGTGACCCGGCAGGAAGACGTGGTTGGCGTTGGGTAGGGCGAACTTGTAGACGAGGGGCTCGTTGGCGGCGAGCGCCTTCGGGATCTCCACGCTCTCGCGGTATCGGCCGCGGAAGATGTCGGCCGCAATCATGAGCTGATAGCCACCCAGCGGCGGCTGATTCGAGACTTCGTCGGGATAAACGTCGATCACCTTGACGATCCAGTCGGAGTCGGTGCCGGATGTTGATGCGACGAGGTTCACCATCGGCGGACCGCTGATCTTGACCGGTGCAGTCAGGACCTCCGAGGTGAAGACCGCGACATCGGTTCGGCCGGAGGCCTCGCGCTGATCGGAGACGAGCCATTCGCGCCAGCTTTTTCCGCCATCGTAGCTCGCCGGCCAGGACGGACGGCCGATGAATGGGACCGGCCGCGCGGGATCGGAGACGTACTCCTCGTAGGCGTCGTCGCTCTCCTTCGGCGCGGCGAAGCTCGCCTTTCCGCCGCTGATCAGATAGAGCGGCGTCGGTTTGACCGAGCAGCCGCTCACACAGCCAGCCGGCCACGCGTTTAGGCGCCGCCATGCATTCGTTCCGGTCTCGAACGCCGTGACGGGAGCGATGTCGGCCTTCGGGGCGCCGTCCTTCAGGTACTGCGCGAGGAACGGAGCGAGGATCTCCCAGCGGAAAGTTTTGGCGGTGTCGCTGCCGAATTTGATCGCGCCGAGCGAGCTGCCTTCGTGGATCTGCTGGCCATGGTGCCACGGGCCTATCACCAGGAAGACCTTGTCGTTGCTCGTGTCTTTGGGCTCGATCGCCTTGTAGACTGCGGGAGCGCCGTAGATGTCTTCCTGGTCCCAGAGCCCGTGGACGAGCATCACGGGGACCTTCAGAGGCTCGCGCGCGAGCAGTTTGTCCATGGCCTGCTCGCGCCAGAACGCGTCGTAGCGCGGATGCTCGGTCAACTTTTTCCAGAAGCCGAGCTGCTCCAAGCCGTGGCGGCGGCCGAGCTCCCCCGCCGAGCCCGCGGAGAGATACGTGTCGTAGTCATCGAAATGGCTCGTCCACCACTTTTCCTCGTTCTTGCGATCCGCCTCCTGCTCGTAGATGTAGGTGGCGCCGAGCTGCCGGAAGGCTCCGTTGTGGAACCAATCGTCACCGATCCAACCATCCACCATGGGATTCATCGGGACGGAGACCTTCAGGGCCGGGTGCGGATTGAAGAGTGCCATGAGCGGTGTAAAGCCGTCGTAGGAGATGCCGACGATACCGACCTTGCCATTCGACTCGGGGACGTTCTTGACGAGCCAATCGATCGTGTCCCAGGTGTCGGTCGCATGGTCCACGTTGGTGGGGTTGAGCGGCCCGCGCAGCGGCCGATTCATGACGTAGTCCCCTTCCGAGTGGTACTTGCCGCGTACGTCCTGCACGACGCGGATGTAGCCCCCCTCGACGATGACGTCGGTTGCGTTGTCATAGCCCTCGAGGTTCGGCGCCAGATGCGAGCTCGGCGAGTGGGTGGTCAAGGCGTCAGCGTCGTAGGGCGTGCGGGTCAAGAGGATGCCGGCGCGCTTCGCGCCTTTGGGAACGAGAATGACGGTATGGAGCTTCACACCGTCGCGCATCGGGATCATGACTT
>DATDNV010000394.1:0-3080 GCA_036518075.1 Thermoanaerobaculia bacterium | reverse complement strand
TGCGGTTTCATCGGCTCGAACTTCATCCGCCACCTCTTCGAGACGCGGGGCGACGGCGTCTCGGTCGTGAATCTCGACAAGCTGACCTACGCCGCCAACCCGGCGAACGTGGCCGACGTGGCACAGCGGCTCAACTATCGCTTCGTTCGCGGCGACATTGCCGATCCCGAGAGCGTCCGCCACGCGATGGAAGGCTGTACCGAAGTGGTGAACTTCGCGGCCGAGACGCACGTCGACCGCTCGCTTCTCGGAGACGCCTCCTTCATCGAGACCGACGTGCGCGGGGTCTTCGTGCTTCTGGAGGAGGCGAAACGGCGCGGGGTCCGAAAGTTCATCCAGATCTCGACCGACGAGGTCTACGGAACGATTCCTCAGGGCTCGTTCACCGAAGACGCGGCCCTGAATCCCCGCAATCCCTATGCGGCGTCGAAGGCGGGCGGGGACCGGCTGGCTTTTTCCTACTGGGCTTCCTATGGAACTCCGGTCGTCATCACGCGCGCGTCCAACAACTACGGCCCGTATCAATATCCGGAGAAGTTGATCCCGCTTTTCGTGACGAACGCCATCGACGACCTGGAGCTGCCTCTCTATGGTGACGGGCGCAACGTCCGTGACTGGCTCTACGTGCGCGACCATGCCGCGGCGATCGATTTTCTGCTCGACGCGGGCGTTCCCGGCGAGGTCTACAACATCGCGGGCGTGTACGAGGCGGAGAATCTCGAGATTACCCGCCGCATTCTGCAGACCCTGTCGAAGCCGGAGCGGCTCATCCGATTCGTCGACGACCGGCCGGGCCACGATCGCCGGTACTCGCTCGACGCAGGCAAGCTCGCGCGCCTGGGCTGGCGTCCGCAAACGGGTTTCGAGGAGGGGCTGTCCCGCACGATCGCCTGGTACCGCGACCGGGAAGACTGGTGGAGGCCGATCAAAGAGAAGGACCCCGCCTATCGGGACTTCTACCGGATCCAGTACGAGCGCCGCCTGACCGGCTCCTCCAGCGCGGCCAAACCGATCGGGTAATTCCAAATTCAGGATTCAAGATTACCGTCGGGTTCGGCCTTCGTCACCCGCGCGCATCCGTTTTGAGTTTTGAATTTGGAATCTCGAATCCAGAATGAGTGAATCCGCCGTCGCCGCTCCCGAGAGCCTCTCCGACGTCCTGGCTGCGCCCCGGCCCGCGCCTCTGGAGAAACAGCGGGTGCTCGTCACCGGAGCCTCGGGAATGCTCGGGTCCGACGTGGTCCCTGTTCTTGCCGGGGCGGGTCTCCAGGTCTTCGCCCGGCCCAAGTCGGACCTCGACATCACCGACGAGGCGGCACTCGCGCGGGCGTTCCACGAAATCCATCCACAGATCGTGGTCAATTGCGCGGCGTTCACGAAAGTGGACGACTCCGAGACCGACCCTCGAGCCTTCGCAGTCAACGCCCGCGCCGTCGATCGGCTCGCCGAGATCTGCATCCGTCTGCGCGCGCGGCTCGTGCACGTCTCGACCGATTTCGTCTTCGACGGGCGCAAATCGGATCCTTACATCGAGGACGACCCGACCGCGCCGGTCTCGGCCTACGGAAGATCGAAACGCGAAGGGGAGGAGGCGGCTCTCCGCGTGCCGGGCGCCATGGTGGTGCGCAGCTCCTGGCTCTTCGGGCGAGGCGGCTGGAACTTCATCGAAGCGATCCTGAAACAGGTCGAGGAAGGCAAGAACCAGCTGACGGTCGTGGCGGATCAAAGGGGCCGGCCGACCTCCACCTTCGATCTCGCGGAAGCGATCCTCGCTCTTCTCGAGGCCGGCGTTTCCGGCATCTACCATTTCGCCAATCGCGGCGAGGTGAGTTGGTTCGAGTTCACACAGGCGATCCTCATGCTCTCCGAGAATCCGCACGTGCTCATCGTCCCGACCGACTCCTCGCGCCTCGGGCGGCCCGCGCGCCGTCCCGCCTACTCGGTCCTCGACACGACCAAGTACGAACGGGCAACCGGGCGGCGCGTGCGTCACTTCGGGGAGCCCCTGGTCGAGTACCTCGCCCTTCGCCGGCGGCCCGAGGCATGAGGATTCCCGCGTCGGAGTGGACGCGCAAGGCGGTCCATGCCGGGATGGGCCTCTTTGCGCTGGCTCTACGGTGGCTCTCGTGGCCGCAGGCGGCGCTCGTCGCGCTCGCGGCGCTGCTCTTCAACCTCTTCGCGATGCCCCGCATCGGCCGCGGGATCTACCGCGACCGCGGTCGAAGGCGCGATACGGGAATCGTGGCGTATCCGGCCGTGGTCCTCGCTCTGCTTCTCCTGTTCAGAAACAATATATATATTGTTGCCGCGGTCTGGGCGATGATGGCATTCGGGGATCCGGCCGCCTCGATCGCCGGCCGTCTCCTTCAGGGGCCGACGCTTCCCTGGAATCGGGAGAAGACCTGGGCCGGACTTCTCGCGGACTGGTCGATCGGCAGTCTGGCTTCCGTTCTCGTCTTCCGCTTCGTCTCCGCCCGCCCCATCGACCCGAGCGCTGTCGCCATGCTCGTCGCCGGGGCGGCGGTCTATGCGTTCCTCGAATCGGTGAAGGCGGGGCTCGACGACAACGTGGTCGCGGGGATTCCGACCGCGCTCCTGCTGTTTCAATGGGACCGCGTCTCGGTCGCTGGAGTTCCTCTCTGGCCGGCGGCGTCCGCGGGATCGCTTCTCGCGGCCTTCGGGGTCAACGCCGCCGTCGCGTTCGCGACTTGGCGGGTGGGCCTCGTCGCGCTCTCGGGTGCCGTCGCGGGCGCCCTCGTCGGAGCCCTCGTGGTTCTGTTTGGAGGGTGGGGAGCCTATGCGGTCCTCTGGGCCTTTTTTCTGGGAGGAACGGTCGCGACGAAGCTCGGTTACCGACGGAAGGCGCGAATCGGAATGGCGCAAGCCGATTCGGGACGCCGCGGTGTCGCGCACGTCATCGCCAACGTCGGCGTGCCGCTGGTTCTCCTGGTGAGCGGCGTACGTCCGATCGCCTACGTCGCGGCCCTGGCGGCTGCACTCGCCGACACGCTGGGGACCGAGATCGGCGGACTCCTGGGCCGCCGCCCGTTCTCGTTCGTCCGGCTGCGTCGGTCGGCGCC
>DATDNV010000393.1:0-2299 GCA_036518075.1 Thermoanaerobaculia bacterium | reverse complement strand
GGTCTGTTGCCCGGTCTGGTCCCCGGATGGGTCGCGGCTGGCATTTGCCTCCAGCCAGAACGGGCCGCTCAACACGTACTGGATCGCCACAGATCGCAGCGCTCCCGTCGAGCGCGTGATGAAACTGGAGTCGTGGCAGGACCCGACGTCCTGGTCGCCGGACGGAAAGGCGTTGCTCGTTGAGGATCAGACTCCCGAGGGCGGGTTCGATATCTCGGCGCTCTCCACAGAGGGCGACCGCAAGTCCGTTCCTCTCGTGCATGGATCGGCCAACGAAGAGGGGGGTCAGTTCTCGCCGGACGGGCATTGGATCGCCTATCAGTCAAACGAGTCCGGCCGTTTCGAGGTGTACGTGACGGCCTATCCGGGTCCCGGCGGGCGATTTCAGGTTTCGACGGACGGCGGGGAAAACCCCGTCTGGTCTCGCGACGGCCGCGAGATTTTCTTTCGCCGCGGGAAGGCGATGATGGCCGCACCAGTGGACACGCGTACGAAGTTTCAGGCCGGCCTGCCGCGGGCGCTCTTCGACATCGCCGCCTCGGAGGATTTCGATGTCGCGCCCGATGGGAGGTTCGTTTTCGTCCGATTGGCCGGCGAGAAAGCGCCGCGGTCGCTCGCGGTCGTGCTGGGCTGGTTCGACGATCTGAAGCGCCGCGTTGCCCCAGAGGACAAACACCCGTGACCGCGCTGCGAACGGAGGAGCGAGCTCGGTGACGCTCGCCGCGGGCACGGGCCTGGGCCCATACGAGATCCTGTCGCCCCTCGGCGCGGGCGGGATGGGAGAGGTGTACAAGGCGCGGGATACGCGGCTGGGCCGCAGCGTCGCCATCAAAGTCTTGCCTCAGGAGCTTTCCACCGACACGGGTCGGCTGCGGCGGTTCGAGAAGGAAGCGCAGTCGGCGTCTTCGCTCAATCATCCCAACATCGTCACGGTCTATGACATCGGCTCGTCGGGCTCGACCTCGTACATCGCGATGGAGTTGGTTGACGGCAAGACCCTCCGAGAAATTCTCGCTGACGGTCCGCTTCCTCTTCGCAGACTGGTCCAGCCGGCAGCTCAAATCGCCGACGGGCTGGCTCGGGCGCACGAAGCGGGAATCGTTCACCGCGACCTGAAGCCGGAAAACCTGATGATCACCAGGGACGGCTTCGTCAAGATCCTCGACTTTGGTCTGGCCAAGCTCGTCCAACCGGAAAGCGATGGGGCGCGCAGTGTTGCGCCGACCCTCACGAAGGGCACGGAGCCCGGCGTCGTGATGGGCACCGTGGGCTACATGTCTCCGGAGCAAGCGAGCGCGAAAGCGGTCGATTTCCGCTCAGATCAGTTCTCGCTGGGAGCGATCCTCTACGAGATGGCGACCGGAAAGAGAGCGTTTCAAAAGAAGACCTCGGTCGAAACCTTGTCGGCGATCCTCAACGAGGAGCCGGAGCCGCTTGCAGTCGCGGCGCCGTCCGCTCCCGTGCCGCTCCGCTGGATCGTCGAGCGCTGTCTCGCCAAAGAGCCGGAGGAGCGCTACGCCTCGACGCGGGACCTGGCAAGGGATCTTGCCCGGCTTCGCGAGGGCCTCTCCGAGGCGAGCGGCGCCGGGATCCTGGCGATGGCGCCGTCGAGCAGGCGTCTTCCCTGGCTCGTTCCTGCCGCGCTCGCTCTCGCCGCCGGCGCCGCGATCGGTATCCTGGCCACCCGTAAGGGGCCTGCGCCCGTCGCCGACTACCACGCTGTCACGTTTCGGCGTGGAACGGTCAGCCGCGCGCGTTTCGCGCCTGACGGCCACACGATTGTTTACGGAGCGGCGTGGGAGGGTCGGCCGGTAGAGCTCTACTCGACCCGGAGCGACAGCACGGAGGCGAGGACACTGATTCCGAACGCGGACGTGGCTTCGATCTCCGCCTCGGGGAAGATGGCGGTGGCGATCTTCCATGACCTGGCGCCGCCGACGCTGGCCGAGATGTCGCTCGCCGGCGGCGCGCCGCGGGGGATCGTCGCAGACGCCTGGCGTGCCGATTGGACGCTCGATGGGCAGAAGCTCGCCGTGATTCGGAACAACAAGCTCGAGTTCCCGGTCGGAACGGTGCTCGGCGCGGCGAGCCCGGGCACGATGCTCACCAACATCCGGTTCTCGCCCGACGGGCGGCAGATCGCCGCGATCGAGAACCTTCGGAGCGAAAGCGAATCGTCCTCCGTCGTCGTCTTCGACGCGGCGTCGGGCAAAAAGCGCACGGTCAGCTCCGGATGGGGCTTCGCTTCTCTGGGCCTCGCCTGGCATCCGCGGACGGGAGAGATCTGGTTCTCAGCGCG
>DATDNV010000392.1:0-2095 GCA_036518075.1 Thermoanaerobaculia bacterium | reverse complement strand
GGTGAGCACGCATTCGGAGCGCGTTTCCCTTCGGCCGCGGCGGCCATCGCGGCCGTGATTCTCGTGGTCGCGGCGGGACGGCGCTTGTTCGGCCCTCGGGCGGGCGCGCTTTCCGGCGCGGTGCTGGCGACGAGTCTGGGGGTCGCTCTGGTCTCGCGCCAGGTGTTGTTCGATTCGCTGCTGACGCTCTGGACCACGGCCGCTTTGTTCGGCTTCTGGTTTGGAACGGAGCCTGCCGAACCCGAATCTGCGCGCCGCCGCTCGCGCAGCTGGCTCCTCGCCGGATACGCGGCGCTCGGGCTGGCCGTCCTGACGAAGGGTCTCGTCGGCGTCGCGATCCCGGGTCTGATTGGGTGCGCCTACGCTTTGGTCGCTCGCGACTTCGACCGCCTGCGCCGCGGCTGGAGCGGCGCCGGGACGCTTCTCTTTCTCGCGATCTCCGCGCCCTGGCACGTGGTCGCGTCGCTCAAGCAAGCGCGGTTCGCCTGGTTCTACTTCGTCAACGAGCACTGGCTCCGATTTCTCGGACGCCGCGAGCCGGCCGACTTTCACGCCGATCCGATCTTCGCTCCCGCCGCGGCCATTTTTCTCCTGCCGCTGCCCTGGAGCGTGTTTCTTCCGGCGGCTCTGCGCGCGGACCTTCGAGATCGCAGGCGATCCCGCGAGTCCCTGTTCCTGTATTGCTGGATTCTTGCGCCAGTTCTATTCTTCACCCTTTCTCGCACACGCACCTACTACTATCTTCTTCCCGCCATCCCGGCGGTCGCGCTCCTCATCGGCCGCTACTGGTCGGGTCTTTTCGACCAAGGTCGCGCGTCGAGGGCCGGTGAGCTTCTCGCGACGACCGTCTTCGCCGCGCTCGCCGCCTGGGATCTCTGGATTGTCGCGGGCTCCGATTTCGGAACATCTTTGCGGGAGGCTGCGGCCGCGCAGATCTGGTTCGCGGGAGGTTTCTGGCTGGTCCTGGGCTTCGCTGCAGCCCTCGGCCTGGTTCTAGCGAAGAGGACGGCTCTCGCGCCGGCAGCAGTCGGCGCAGGTTTCGTCGCGGCGTTCGTGGTGGCGGTGGGCTTCGTCGCCGGCGGCGGAGCGGGAGTGCTCCACTCGGAGAAGGATCTCGCGGCGATCGTGGAGGATCTGGCGTCCCCCGGAGCGGCTGTCGCGGTCGAAGGGAAATTCGAGAACCACTCGTCCTTCGGTTTCTACCTTCCGAGGCGGTTTCAGCCGGTCCTCGTCGTCGATGCGCTCGGCCAGGGCGATCTCGCCTTCGGGTCGCAGTTCATGCCGGATACGAAGACGATCTTCATCTCGACCAACCCGATGATCTTCGAGATGGCCGCGAACCAGCCTCTCTACTACCTGACCAAATCGCCCTCGCGCTTGAACGTCCCGCCGTGGCTGAAGCTCATCGCCTGCGACGACGAGACCATGCTCTGGACCAACGAGGGCATCCCGATCCCGTATCCGCCGCCGCGGCCGCCGTAGCCTGGCCTCCGGCTGCTATGCCAGAATCGGCATAGATTAGAACAGCTTCCTCTGCCTCGCGTCCTCGATCGGCCGGGTGATGGACTGGATGGAGGGGTAGGCGGCGCGGAGGGAGTGGGCGACGTCGCGGGTCTCGCCGGTCAGAATCGCCTGGAGCTCCAGCGCGTTGGCCACCGCCTGGCCGCGGAAGTGATTGTTCAGGATCGCGTAGACACCCCGGGGTGCTTCGGCAGCCGCTTTCCGGATCCGCGACACCCATGGATCGAGCTCACGTGAGGAGTAGAGGTAGTTGTACCGCTCTTCGTTGGAAGTATCGGGCCCGAACCACTTGTCCGCATTCCTTCCGTGGAAGCGGAAGTAAGCGAGCGGCGCCGTGACGTGGCCGGTTGCAGGCAGATTGTCGGAGAGGGCGGGCTGGTCGATGTTGACGAAGGCCGCGTCGTGGCGCGCCAGGAGCCGTCGGGCTTCTTCCGTGTTCCACGAGGCGTGCCGGAACTCGACGGCGCAGGAAAGCGGCTCCAGCCGGACGAGCGTCTTCTCGAGGTGCGCGCGGTTCTGCGGCGTGTCGTGGAAGGACATCGGGAACTGGACGAGGACGCAGCCAAGCCTCTTC
>DATDNV010000391.1:0-3881 GCA_036518075.1 Thermoanaerobaculia bacterium | reverse complement strand
GGCGCTGAGCGCAAGGAAGACTGCGAATCGGGTTTTCATGACGCACGCCTCCTCATCGGGGAAAGTGCAAGCCGTGCCGAACTCCGTTCGGAAAGAGGAACCGTCCGACGAGCACCGCGAGCAGGACCGACGCCACCACCGCGGCGATCTTGGTACCCGTCGCCTGCCGGATCCAGAAAGACTTGGGAGAAACGATCTTGCGCCGCACCAGGATCGTCTCGACGACGAAGTAGAGAATCAAGGCGAGAGCGACTCCCAGCAGGATCCCCTCCGATTCGCGGGCGAAGCGGATTCCGTCGCCGATGCGCGAACCAAACAGCAGACCAATCGCGGTCCAGACGATGCAATTGACCAGGGAAGCGGCCGTGTCGGTCAGGAGGAATCGGCCAAAGTGCATCCGGGCCGCTCCGGCAGTGAAGAAGACGACCGGCCGCAATCCGTAGAGATATCTCGCGAGGAAGAGGAATCGATAGCTGTACTTGTGAAACTTGGCCTTGACCCTCTCGACTTTTGCGGGCGGGAAGATGCGGCGCAGGAACTTTCGCTTTTCGAGATTTCCTCCGAACAGGACGCCGAAACCATAAAGGATCGAGTCGGAAACCACGATTCCGGCGAGGGCCGCAGCCACGATGTAAGGAAACCGGGCGATGCCCTGGAAGACCATGAAGCCCGCGATCAACAGGACGACCTCTTCGGGGGGACTCGGACCGAACGCTCCCAGGAAGAGAAGAACGAAGACGCCGAAATAGGAGCGGCGCTCGAGATATTGAGTGACGACGTCCAGCGCCGGCTCCGCCAGGCCCACGAACGGAACTCGCGAGAGCAGCGTCAGCATGAGAACGTCGCAGCCTTGGGCTTTCGCCCGCTAGCGTTCTCCGTCGCGCGGAAGGAAGCTTCCCCGGCGAGGACCGCCCGCTCCGGTGCGGCGCCGCGGCGAGGGAACGGCCGCGCCGGCGGTTCTCGGTGTGTGAAGGCAGAGTGGTTCCGAAGGTTTCACGACTTGAGATTGTTGAGCGGACTATATCCAAGGCAGGACGAAGTGCGCTCGCGAGAGTGGCACGGGATCGGCATCTGCAGGAAAATCGTGTCCTTGTTTCGATCGATTCGCTTGGCGCCGCTCTTCCTGGCCTGCGCTGCGCCGCTCGCGGCGCAGACGACGCCTCCGCGCAGCGACATCGTGGCTCTGCCTCAGACTCGAACGGTTCGCGAGGTCGCGGCGACTCCGACTCGTTATGACTGGCTCCAGTACAACTTCGATCCTGCACATAGCGGCAACGACGTCGCGGAAAACAGGATCAACCCGGGAAACGTGTCCACTCTCGACCTTCTCTTCTCGGTGTCCCTCCCCGAGGTCGCGGATGGCGCGCCCGCGGTGGCGACGGGCATCGAGACGGCTCAAGGAACGAAGGACTTGCTGTTCGTCAATACCAAGGCGGGACGGATCGTGGCTCTCGAGGCCGCGACGGGAGCGGTCGTCTGGTCGCAGCAGCCGGCGTCGGGTCCGCGGTACACGACTTCGTCGCCCGCAGTCGATCCGAAGAAGGCCTTCGTCTACGCTTACGGTCTCGACGGATACGTGCACCGCTACGTGATCGGGAGCGGCATCGAGACGATGGGGGAGGGATGGCCCCAGCTCGCGACGAAGAAGCCCGACGTCGAGAAAGCTTCGTCCGCGCTCTCGTTCGCCCAGGCCGCCGACGGCCGCACCTTTCTTTACGTCGCCAACGGCGGGTACCCCGGCGACCAGGGCGACTATCAGGGACACCTCACGGCGATCGATCTGGCGAACGGTTCACAGAGGGTGTTCAACGCCAACTGCAGCGACCGGACGATTCACTTCGTCGAGAACGGAACCGCCGACAACGACTGCGTGCACGTGCGATCGGCCATCTGGGCGCAGGCTTGCGTCGTCTACGACGCGAAATCCGACCTCATCTTCATGGCGACGGGAAACGGAGACTTCGACGCGCATATCGGCGGCCACGACTGGGGCGACACCGTCTTTGCGCTTCTGCCGGACGGATCCGGCGTCAGCGGCGGTCCGGTCGATAGCTACACGCCGACGAACTTCCAGACGCTCGCCAACACCGATCAGGATCTGGGAAGCACCGCGCCGGCGATCCTTCGCGGTCCGCCCGGGAGCCGCTTCCCCATGCTCGGCGTCCAGGGTGGGAAGGATGCGCTGCTGCGTCTTCTCAACCTGGACGATTTGAGCCAGCAAGGCGGTCCCGGCCATGTGGCGGGAGAGCTCCAGACGATCGGGGTGCCGCAGGGCGGCGGTGTCCTGACGATGCCCGCCGTCTGGACGAACCCGCAGGACGGGAAGACCTGGGTCCTGGTCGTCACCGGGTCCGGTGCCTCCGGTCTCACGCTCGAGGTCGACGGCTCGGGGAATCCTTCGCTCAAGCCCCGGTGGCTCATCGGCCGGTCCGGGTTCTCGCCGATCGTCGCGAACGGCGTTCTCTACTACGCGGGCAACAATCAGATCCTCGCGCTCGACCCCGCGACCGGCGCGATCCTGTGGGAGGACAACCGGATCGGGGGAATCCACTGGGAAACTCCGGTCATCGCCAACGGGATTCTCTACATCACCGACGAAAGCGGGCGGCTGACCGCGTATTCGTTGAACGGCCAGCTGCCAGCGGCGAAGCTTCGCCGACTATATCAACATTGATATAGTCTCCTTTAGTTCGTTTTGGGCTGGCGCGCTTTCCAGGGCCCGACGATCTCTTTCTGCCGCGAGATCGCGAGCTCTCGGATGCGGGGAAACTCGGGACCGGATCGGATCCGCTGGAGCAGAGGATCCCGGTCCATGGCGGGATACTGGAGAAAGTTTCCCTCGACCGACGAGCGAAGCAGCTGCAGCGCGGCATCGTCCTGGCCGCAGAACGCTGCGCTGCCAGCCTGGTAGTACTTGGGCTCGGGATCCCGGCCGGCGAGAAGCCTCGGCAAGTTCGCTCGCCATTTCTCGGCCGCAGCCGACGCGGGGCCCGTCAGACAGGGTTGCGTCATCTCCCGAAGCATGCCCCTTGTCCTCGGCAGGAGCGCCAGTGCCTGTTCGCGCTGTCCCTGGCGTATCCGGATGTCCACCTCGATCGTGGCAACCCATTGCGATCCGGCGTCCAGCTGCAGATACTCCAGGGCCCGGTCGTACTTGTTGGCGAGAGCGAAGGTCTCCGCGCAGGACCGCCACGCCGAGTTTTTGGGGTCGAGAGCCAGGGCGGCGTCGCATTCGCGCGCGGAGTCCTCGATCAGCCCCGCGTATCGCAGAACGTAACCGAAATTGAAATGCGCCGATGCGGAATCCGGGCGCCTTCGCACCAGCTCCGCGGATTTCTCGAGCGCCCCTCCCAGGTCGCCGCCCTCGACCTGGAGCCCCGCGAGCCACGTCGCCGCGCTGACGAGCTGAGGATCGACCTCGAGTGCGCGCGCGAAAGCGGCCCGCGACTTCTCGATCGCGGGCGATCCGCCGCCGCCGTAGGTTCCTTCCATGTAGTAGCGCCGCGCGAGAGCTTCCCAGGCGGGGGCGTAGGAGGGATCGAGCGCGACCGACTTCTCGAGCATCGGGATCCCCTGCGTGTTCGGCGCGGGGTCATTGCCAAAGACCGTCGAACGCAAATAGAGGTCGTAGGCTTCCGGATTCTTCGGACGCGTCGCTTTATCATCGGCGCCGGATGCCGCGCCCAGCAGCGGAAAGAGTCCCCGCCGCAGGTTTTGAGAGATCTGTTCTCGCAGGCCGATCAGGTCGTTCGCGGCGGCGGTCGAAGTGTCTCGCCAGAGCACGCGATTGGATTCGGTGTCTACGACCTCCAGGGTAACCTGCACGCGATCGCCTTCTTTCAGTACGTGTCCCGCGAGGATATCGGCGACCTGGAGCTCCC